>NZ_JBIVHR010000022.1:0-31055 GCF_044749305.1 Pseudomonas sp. NPDC089534
TACCAACCGAACTTGAGGCTGCAGGGTTCCCTTGCAACATAGAATCTCCCACAGGTTTTTGCGGTGAGCGCAGAATCCGCAAGCACCGCAGATCCCCTGTGGGAGCCAGCCTGCTGGCGATGGCGGTGGGGCAGTCACCACAGATGCCGGCAGTGCCGGCGCCATCGCTTGCTGGCTACTTCAGGATCAAAGTGCCGCTGGCCACCAACGTCGCGTTCCCGCCGATCCTCACCCGCTCGCCTTCCAGCCGGCAGAACAGTTCCCCGCCCCGCGCCGAACGCTGGCACGCGGTCAGGCTGGTTTTGCCCAGCCGCTTGGACCAGTAGGGAATCAGGCTGCAATGGGTGGAACCGGTGACCGGATCTTCGTTGATGCCGATGGCCGGGGCAAAGTAGCGCGAGACGAAGTCATGCTGGCTGCCCCGCGCGGTGACGATGGCGCCCAGCCACGGCAGCTTGGCCAAGGCGGCCATGTCCGGCTGGCAGTCGAGCACCGCCTGCTCCGACTCCAGCACCACCATCAGTTCATTGGAGCTCAGGACGTCCACCGCCTGCACGTTCAGCGCCCGTTCGATCTCCACGGTGACGCCCCGCTCCACCGCTTCGATGGCCGGGAAGTCCAGCCACAACGTGTCGCCCTCACGGCTGACGCTCAACGGCCCGGACTTGCAGGTGAAGTCCAGACGCTCGGCGGTTTCCTTATGGATTTCGAACAGCACGTAGGCGCTGGCCAGGGTCGCATGCCCGCACAGCGGCACTTCGGTGGTCGGGGTGAACCAGCGGATGTGCCAGGCCTGCCCTTCGCGCACCAGAAACGCGGTTTCCGCCAGGTTGTGTTCGGCGGCGATCTTCTGCATCAGATCGTCCGCGAGCCAGGCGTCGAGCCGGTAGACCATCGCCGGATTGCCGCTGAACGGCCGATCGCTGAACGCATCGACCTGATGAAACTCAAGCTGCATAACCTTCTCCCTATGTCTGTCGGCGGAGCATGCCGCGACGGCCCGATCCGCGCCAGAGACAGAGCCGGCCGATTTCCGTCATACAGTGCCGGCGGGCCTCACGCGCGGCCGATGTCGGCAAACCGGGCCTGGGTGTGTTCGGCCAGCACCGCCGGCGCCAGTTCGACCTCCAGTCCCCGGCGACCGGCGCTGACATAAATAGTCGCAAAAGGCTGGGCCGAGCTGTCGATGAAGGTGCGCAGGCGTTTTTTCTGCCCCAGCGGACTGATGCCGCCGAGCAGATAACCCGTGGAGCGTTGCGCCGCCGCCGGGTCGGCCATTTCGGCTTTTTTCACCCCTGCCGCGTGGGCCAGGCCCTTGAGGTCGAGGCTTCCGACGACCGGCACCACCGCCACCAGCAGCTCACCCTTTTCACTGGCCGCCAGCAGCGTCTTGAACACTTGCGCAGGATCCAGCCCCAGCTTTTCCGCGGCCTCCAGCCCATAGGACGCTGCCTTGGGGTCATGTTCGTAACTGTGCACGCGATGTTCGGCACGAACTTTCTTCAACAAGTCCAACGCAGGGGTCATGGCAGCTCCAGGCTCGGCGGGCAGGGAAAGACAGTGCGCCGGATTCTAGGCCATCGCACCGCAAAAGGCTCTATCACAGGCCACGATTCCTGCGGCTTGCGGACAATCTTCATGTGCCGACCGCCAGCCGACCGCCCGATCATTCATGTGACTGATAGTTTAATTGTGACCGACGGTTCACTTTCGACCTTTGACAGCAGTGTTTCTTGTCTATATTTTTTCGAATCTGAATACAGTAGGAAATTTCCTCACCGCAGCACCCAGCAGCAGACCGGGCCCAGGATGGGGATCCTGCCCCGGTGAAAATCGCGCCTTGCCCCGTCGGCAAACGCGCCAGACAACAAAAAGAACCGAGGTTTTCGATGACAACTGCGTTACAGCAACCTTCACTCTCAGGCCAGTGCCTGGCCGAGTTTCTGGGTACTGCACTCCTGATCTTCTTCGGCACCGGCTGCGTCGCGGCGCTCAAGGTCGCGGGCGCCAGTTTCGGCCTGTGGGAAATCAGCATCATCTGGGGCGTCGGCGTTAGCATGGCGATCTACCTCACCGCCGGCGTGTCCGGCGCGCACCTGAATCCGGCCGTGAGCATTGCCCTGACCCTGTTCGCCGACTTCGAAAAGCGCAAGCTGCCGTTCTACATCCTTGCCCAGATCGCCGGCGCGTTCTGCGGCGCGTTGCTGGTCTACACGCTGTACAGCAACCTGTTCTTCGATTTCGAACAGACCCACCACATGGTTCGCGGCACACCGGCCAGCCTGGAGTTGGCGGGCGTGTTCTCCACCTACCCGAACCCTGTGCTGTCGACCGCCCAGGCGTTTCTGGTCGAGGTGATCATCACCGCGATCCTGATGGGCGTGATCATGTCCCTGACCGACGACAACAACGGCCTGCCGAAAGGTCCGCTGGCGCCGCTGCTGATCGGTCTGCTGATCGCCGTGATCGGCAGCGCGATGGGCCCGCTGACCGGCTTCGCGATGAACCCGGCCCGCGACTTCGGCCCCAAGCTGATGACTTTCTTTGCCGGCTGGGGTGAAATTTCCTTCACCGGCGGACGTGACATTCCGTACTTCCTGATTCCTGTTTTCGCACCGATCGTCGGTGCCTGCCTCGGCGCTGCCGGGTACCGCGGGCTCATCGCCCGTCACCTGACCGGCGCCACACCTGCTACAAAGGATGCAGAACCGGCCATTGACGGCAAACCAAGAACCTCTTGACACCGTCGGCGCAGGCTCCTGCCCCTGCCGAGCCTGCGCCCCGGCCCACTCTCCCTTTTTATCGTCCAAGGCAATCGACATGACCGACACACAGAACAAGAACTACATCATTGCCCTCGATCAGGGTACGACCAGCTCCCGCGCGATCATTTTCGACCGCGACGCGAACGTGGTCTGCACCGCCCAGCGCGAATTCGCCCAGCATTACCCGCAAGCCGGCTGGGTCGAGCACGACCCGATGGAAATCTTCGCCACCCAGAGCGCGGTGATGGTCGAAGCCCTGGCGCAGGCCGGCCTGCACCACGATCAGGTGGCCGCCATCGGCATCACCAACCAGCGCGAGACCACCGTGGTCTGGGACAAGAACACCGGCCGCCCGGTGTACAACGCCATCGTCTGGCAGTGCCGCCGCAGCACCGAGATCTGCCAGCAGCTCAAGCGTGACGGTCACGAGCAGTACATCCGCGACACCACAGGCCTGGTCACCGACCCGTACTTCTCCGGCACCAAGCTGAAGTGGATCCTGGACAACGTCGAAGGCAGCCGCGAACGCGCGCGCAACGGCGAGCTGCTGTTCGGCACCGTCGACAGCTGGCTGATCTGGAAATTCACCGGCGGCAAGGTCCACGTCACCGACTACACCAACGCCTCGCGCACCATGCTCTTCAACATCCACACGCTGGAGTGGGACTCGAAGATGCTGGAGCTGCTGGACATCCCGCGCGAGATGCTGCCGCCGGTCAAGGCCTCCTCGGAAATCTACGGCCGCACCAAGAGCGGCATCGCCATCGGCGGCATCGCCGGCGACCAGCAGGCCGCCCTGTTCGGCCAGATGTGCGTGGAGCCCGGCCAGGCGAAGAACACCTACGGCACCGGCTGCTTCCTTTTGATGAACACCGGCGACAAAGCGGTGAAATCGCAGCACGGCATGCTCACCACCATCGCCTGCGGCCCACGCGGCGAAGTGGCCTACGCCCTGGAAGGCGCGGTGTTCAACGGCGGCTCCACCGTGCAGTGGCTGCGCGATGAGCTGAAGATCGTCAACGACGCCCACGACACCGAATACTTCGCCAACAAGGTCAAGGACAGCAACGGCGTGTACCTGGTGCCGGCCTTCACCGGCCTGGGCGCGCCGTACTGGGATCCGTATGCCCGCGGCGCCCTGTTCGGCCTGACCCGCGGCGTGCGCGTGGATCACATCATCCGCGCCGCGCTGGAGTCGATCGCCTACCAGACCCGCGACGTGCTCGACGCCATGCAGCAGGACTCCGGCGAACGCCTCAAGGCCCTGCGCGTGGACGGCGGCGCCGTGGCCAACAACTTCCTGATGCAGTTCCAGGCCGATATCCTCGGCACCCAGGTGGAGCGCCCGAAAATGCGCGAGACCACCGCCCTCGGCGCCGCCTACCTGGCCGGCCTGGCGTGCGGTTTCTGGGGCAGCCTGGACGAGCTGCGCGACAAGGCGGTGATCGAGCGCGAGTTCGCGCCGACCCTGGACGAAGCCGCCAAGGAAAAACTCTACAAGGGCTGGAAAAAGGCCGTCAGCCGCACCCGCGACTGGGAGCGCGAAGACGCTGAATAAGCCAAGCTTGAGCTCCTGATAGGGTTCTAACTTGGCCGGGAGGTGATTCCTGCGGCATCATGGGCAAATTTTGCACGGCAGCCCAAAGGAAGCCCCATGAATCTGCCTCCCCGTCAGCAGCAAATCCTCGAACTGGTCCGCGAACGCGGCTATGTCAGCATCGAGGAAATGGCCACGCTGTTCGTTGTCACCCCGCAGACCATCCGCCGCGACATCAACCAGCTCGCCGAAGCCAACCTGCTGCGCCGCTACCACGGCGGCGCCGCCTACGACTCCAGCGTCGAAAACACCGCCTATGCGATGCGCGCCGACCAGATGCGCGATGAAAAGCAACGCATCGGCGAAGCCATCGCCGCGCAGATCCCCGATCACGCCTCGCTGTTCATCAACATCGGCACCACCACCGAATCGATCGCCCGCGCCCTGCTCAACCACAGCCACCTGAAGATCATCACCAACAACCTGCACGTCGCCTCGATGCTCAGCGCCAAGGATGACTTCGACGTGCTGCTGACCGGCGGCAACGTGCGCCGCGACGGCGGCGTGGTCGGCCAGGCCAGCGTCGACTTCATCAACCAGTTCAAGGTGGACTTCGCCCTGGTCGGCATCAGCGGCATCGACGAGGACGGCAGCCTGCTCGACTTCGACTACCAGGAAGTGCGGGTGTCCCAGGCGATCATCGCCAACGCCCGGCAGGTGATCCTGGCGGCCGACTCCAGCAAGTTCGGGCGCAACGCCATGATCCGCCTCGGCCCGATCAGCCTGATCGATTGCCTGGTCACCGACCAGCAGCCGGTGCCGGCGCTGATGCAGCTGCTGAACCAGCACAAGGTTCGCCTGGAAGTCGTTTAACCCCTTCGTTGCTCGGCGTCTTCACTGACGCCATCGCGGGCTTGCCTGCTCCCATAGGGCTTTCGTCGTTCACAGAACTGATGAACACAGCAGACACTGTGGGAGCGGGCTTGCCCGCGATGGCGATCTCACAGCCCCCCCCATCCGCGCTCTAACGCGCATTTCATGTTCGAATATTTTCTTTTAGCCGCCCTTCGATGAGTTTTTTCAATCGAAGGCGACTGGCTGCGCGCGTCTTTATGGGCTACCATTTTCGCAAATGAACATTCATGTTCGATTTCCAAACAGAAAACTAAAAGATCCCGAGGCCCGCCGATGCCCACTTCTACCTTGCCTACGCCCCCTCTTTCCGAGGTCTACGACATCGCCGTGATCGGCGGCGGGATCAATGGCGTGGGGATCGCAGCGGATGCCGCCGGTCGCGGCCTCTCGGTGTTCCTTTGCGAAAAGGACGACCTGGCCAGCCACACCTCCTCGGCCAGCAGCAAGCTGATCCACGGCGGCCTGCGCTACCTCGAACATTACGAATTCCGCCTGGTGCGCGAAGCCTTGGCCGAACGCGAAGTGCTGCTGGCCAAGGCGCCGCACATCGTCAAGCCGATGCGTTTCGTGCTGCCGCACCGCCCGCACCTGCGCCCGGCCTGGATGATCCGCGCCGGCCTGTTCCTGTACGACCACCTCGGCAAGCGGGAAAAGCTCGCCGGCTCCAAGAGCCTGAAGTTCGGCGCCGACAGCGCGCTGAAGAGCGAAATCAGCAAAGGCTTCGAATACTCCGACTGCTGGGTCGATGACGCCCGCCTCGTCGTGCTCAACGCCATGGCCGCCCGCGAGAAAGGCGCGCACATCCACACCCGGACGCGCTGCGTCAGCGCCCGCCGCACCAAGGGCCTGTGGCACCTGCACCTGGAGCGCGCCGACGGCAGCCTGTTCTCGATCACCGCCAAGGCCCTGGTGAACGCCGCCGGCCCGTGGGTCGCCAAGTTCATCCGCGACGACCTGAAGATGGAATCGCCTTACGGCATCCGCCTGATCCAGGGCAGCCACATCATCGTGCCGAAGCTGTACGAAGGCGACCACGCGCACATCCTGCAGAACGAGGACCAGCGCATCGTCTTCACCATTCCGTACCTCAACGGCCTGACCCTGATCGGCACCACCGACCGCGAATACACCGGCGACCCGGCGCAGGTGGCGATCACCGACGGCGAGACCGATTACCTGCTCAAAGTGGTCAACGCCCACTTCAAGAAGCAGATCGGCCGCGACGACATCCTGCACACCTACTCGGGCGTGCGTCCGCTGTGCAACGACGAGTCCGACAACCCGTCGGCCGTGACCCGCGACTACACCCTGGCGCTGTCCGGCGGCACCGAAGAGGCGCCGCTGCTGTCGGTGTTCGGCGGCAAGCTGACCACCTACCGCAAGCTGGCCGAATCGGCGATGGCGCAACTGATGCCGTACTTCACCCAGATGCGTCCGAGCTGGACTGCCGGCGCCACCCTGCCCGGCGGCGAAGACATGACCACCCCGCAGGCGTTGTGCGCGCTGATCCGCGACAAGTTCGACTGGGTGCCGACCGAGATCGCCCGCCGCTGGGCCACCACCTACGGCAGCCGCACCTGGCGCATGCTCGAAGGCGTGGAAACCCTGGCCGACATGGGCGAGCACCTGGGCGGCGGGCTCTACACCCGCGAAGTCGATTACCTGTGCAGCGAGGAATGGGCCACCAGCGCCCAGGACATCCTGTGGCGCCGCAGCAAGCTGGGCCTGTTCACCACCGCCGACGAGCAGCAGAAGCTGGCGGCCTACCTGAACAAGGTCGAGCAGAACCGCAGCAAGACCGAAGCCGCCTGATCCGCGCACCGCTCAAACGAAAGCCCCTGAATCGCAGGATTCAGGGGCTTTTTTGTGCCCTGTGGCGAGGGCGCTTGCTCCCGCCGGACTGCGCAGCAGTCGCACCAACAGAAGCGCTGGCGGAGCAAGCTCCCTCACCGCAAGGTTCGGTTTTTCAGTCGGCCAGGTGCAGCAGCAGGAAATCGATGAACGCCCGGGACTTGTGCGGCAGGTGCGCGGTGTTGGGAAACACCACGTTGATCGATTGCGACGGCAGCGCATAGTCCGGCAACAGGCGGACCAGGCGGCCGCTGGCGATGTCGTCCTCGACCACCCAGCCCGGCAGCACCGAGACCCCGAGCGACGACAGGGTCATCGAGCGGATCGCCGTGGAAGAGTTGGATTCGAAATGGCTGGTGCCGTGGATCTCCGCGCCGTTGCCCTGGGCGTCACGCAGCAGCCACTGGGTCGGGGCCTGGAGATTGCTGTTGGCGATCCACGGCACGCCGTTCAGGTCCAAGGGCTGCGCGACCGGATGGCGTTCGAGAAACGCCGGGGTGGCGACCAGCACAATCTCGTAGTCCGCCAGCTTGCGGCTCTTGAAGGCCGAGTCCGCCAGGTTGCCGAGGCGTATCACCAAATCAAGTTTCTCGGCCACCAGATCATTCAACGAAGAGTTGAAGTTGTAGCACAGGCGTATTTCCGGATAACGCTCGGAGAATAACGGAATCAGCGGCAATATATAGCGCTCGCCATATTCGCTGGTCGAACTGATTCGTAACTTTCCGGAAACCCTATTATTGCCCTTCAATACATTGTCAAAGGCATTGTCGATATCCGCGACAATGCCTTTGAACTCTTCATAGAAGTCTTGGCCGATTTCGGTCAACGATATGTTGCGGGTATTGCGGATCAGCAGCGTCGCCGAAAGAACTTCCTCCAGCGCCTTGACATGCAGGCTGGCCATGGCTTTGCTGATACTCAGGTAATTCGCGGCCTTGGTGTAGGAGCCGAAATCGACCACCGCGAGAAATGTCTGAACCCGATTAAGATGAGAATGCATGGCGGTAGAGTTCACTGTTCAATCCTTTCAAACATTGTTTTAAGCATAGTCGTATCGACACTCCAAGTCCATCGCCCCTATGCTTGGCGGGAAAGAGGAAACAACATGAACTATCGCTACAAAATCGCGCTGATCTTTCTGATCGGCTTTTTTATTGACTGCATAAACATATTCATGTCGGCCGTGGCATTGCCGAGCATATCGGCAACTTTGCAGGTCAGCAGTTCTTCGGTGGCCTGGGTGGCGAACGCCTACATTCTGGGCCTGACCCTGATCATTCCCGTCAGCACCTGGCTGGCCGGCCGCTTCGGCAGCCGCGAGATCCTCACCCTTTCGATGCTGGTGTTCACCGGTTCCGTGTGGATGTGCGGCCTGGGCGACAGCTTCCATGAACTGGTGATCTGGCGCTTCGTCCAGGGCATCGGCGGCGGCCTTCTGATTCCGGTGGGCCAGGCGCTGACCTTCAACCTGTTCCAGGGCGAGCAGCGGGCCAAGATCTCGACGATGGTGATGGCCGTGGCCCTGATCGCCCCGGCGGTCTCGCCGACCGTCGGCGGCGTCATCGTCGACAGCAGCTCATGGCGCTGGGTGTTCTACAGCAACATTCCGTTCTCGCTGATCGCCGCCGGCCTGTCGTGGTTCTGGATCCGGGAGACCAGACCCGCCAGCCTGCCCCGCCCGGACATCCTCGGCCTGCTGCTGGTCAGCGCCGCCCTCGGCAGCCTGCTGATGGGCATGTCGCTGTACGGCGGCGACTACCCGGCCGCCACCGCCATCGCCTGCGTAGCGGCGGGCCTGATGTTCGTCGCGCTGTACCTGCTGCACTACCGCCGCGCCAGCGACGCGATCATCGACCTGAGCCTGCTGCGCAGCAAAAAGCTCAGCACATCGATCTTCATCTATTACGCGATTCCCGGCGTGTTCACCGGGGTCAACCTGATGAGCATCTTCTTCCTGCAGAACACCCTGCACTTCAGCGCCCGCCTGACCGGGATGTTCATGATCCTCTACGCCGCCGGCGCGTTCATCGCGATGACCGTCTGCGGCCGGGTCTACAACCGGGTCGGCGCCAAACGCCTGTTCACCCTCGGCATGCTGCTGCACAGCGCCGGCATCGCCACCCTGATGCTGGTGGACGCGCCGACGGACATCTGGGTGATCGTGATCGCCTACTGCCTGATGGGCACGGGCGGCGGCATCGGCGCCAACACCGCGCAGACCACTTCGCTGATGGACTTTCAGGGCGGCGACACGCACAAGGCCAGCGTGATCTGGAACATCAACCGACAGATGTCCTTCAGCGTCGGCGCGGCCTTGTTCCTGATGATCTACAACCTGCTGCTCAAACAGCTCGACTCCACCCCGGCCTATCACGCGACCTTCGCGATCGCCGCGCTGGCCGGGCTGTTCCCCCTGTTCCACATGAGCCAACTGAACCCTCCAAAGGAATGCCATGAACAACAACCCGGTTGAACAAGCGCGCCACAGCGTCCATCACGTGCATGAGCTGATCCACCGTGTCTTCACCGATGCCGACGGCACCGGCGAAGCCGCCATCGCCCCGCTGATGGATGTCTTCACCGAAGACTTCAGCATGGTCACCACCTCCGCCGCCGTGGTCGGCCGGGCCCAGGTCGAACAGCTGTTCAAGGGTGCGGTCGGCGCCCGTCCGGGCCTTGAGATCGTCATCAGCGACCTGCACACCGTCTGGCGCGAAGGCGCCACCGTGGCCCTGCGCTACAAGGAAACCCATCGCCAAAACCAGCGCGAGACCTCGCGCATTTCCGTGGCGATCCTGCGCGTGCACCACCACAGCACCCAATGGCTGTACCTGCACGAAACGCCTTTGCCCCAGGAAACCCCGGCATGAAGTTCACCGTCACCCACTGCCGGATGCTGTCGGCGTCCATCAAGGAAATCACCGTCAGCGGCCCGGCGGCCCCCGCCGCCTCGGCCCATGCCGGTGCCCATTTCAAATGGCGGATGCCCGAGTCCGGCGACTGGCGCCATTACTCCACGGTGGAGCTGGACGACGCCGCCGAAGGGCGTTTCACCTTCGCCGTGCGCCTCTCGGACGACTCGGCCAGCAGCCGCTACATCCGCTCGCTGAAGGTCGACGACGCCGTCGAGCTCGACGGCCCGTTCAACACCTTCGACTACCCGCTCAGCGCCGGGGCCGGCCGGGACATCGCCATCGCCGGCGGCATCGGCATCACGCCGCTGACCGGCATCCTGCGCCACCTGACGGCGCTCAAGCGCCCCGCGCACCTGCACTACTTCGCCCGCAGCGCCGAGGACGCGGCCTACGCCGACGACCTGCGCACGCTGCTGCAGGAGCGGATGAACCTGCACCTGTCCGGCCAGCGCCCGGCGCTCGGCCAGGTGCTCGCCGACCTCAGCCCCGAGGACCGCCTGTACGTCTGCGGCCCGGCCGCGATGCTCAGCGAGATCCTGAGCCACGCCGAAAGCGCCGGCCTGCCCCGCGAGCGCATCCACCTGGAAGTGTTCAACGTCGCCAAGGACGACGGCGCGCAAGGCTTCACGGTCGAGGCCGCCGAGTCCGGCGTGAGCCTTGAGGTCGGCCCCGGCCAGACCCTGCTCGAAGCCCTGGAGGCCGCCGGCCTCGATCCGATCTACGACTGCCGCCGGGGCGAGTGCGGCGTCTGCGCGCTGGACGTGCTCGAAGGCGACGTCGATCACCGCGACTTCATCATGAGCGAACAAGAAGCGGCCTGCAGCGCACGGATGTATCCCTGCGTCTCCCGGGCGAAGAGCCCCCGCCTGAAGCTGGCGATCTGAAGAGGACACCCCGTTGGACAACTATTTCAATGGCAGAGAAGTGCACAAGTCTCTGTTCCTCGATCAGCGACTTTTCGAACTGGAACAGCAGCGGGTGTTTGCCGCCAGCTGGTGCTACCTGGGCCACGACAGCCTGATCCCCGAGGCCGGCGACTACTTCACCGCCACCCTCGCCGCCCAGCCGCTGGCCATGGTGCGCCAGAAGAACGGCGACATCGTGGTGCTGCACAACCGCTGCCCGCACAAGGGCGTGAAGGTGCTGGCCGAAGCCCGCGGCAACGTCGGCCGCTTCATGCGCTGCCCGTACCACGCCTGGACGTTCAAGACCGACGGCGAGCTGATGAGCATCCCGGTGAAGAAGGAATACGACGACTGCGACCTCAGCAGCTGTTCGGCCGGCAAAGGCATGCGGCAAGTGGCGGCGGTGCGCAACTACCGCGGTTTCGTGTTCGTGCGCCTGAGCGAGACCGGCCTCGGTTTCGAGGAATTCTTCGGCGAATCGCTGTCGACCCTCGACAACATGGTCATGCGCTCGCCCAAGGGCGAACTGCGCGTGGTCGGCCAGCCGCTGCTGCACCGCCACCGCTGCAACTGGAAGATGGTGGTCGACAACCAGACCGACACCTGCCACCCGATGATCGCCCACGAATCCTCGGCCGGCGAAGCCATCCGCCTGTGGAAGGAAACCGGCGACCAGAGCCGCCCGGCGCCGATGGCGGTGGAGCTGTTCTCGCCGTTCATGGGCTCCTACGAATTCTTCGCCGGCATGGGCATCCGCGTCTGGCCCAACGGCCACGGGCACACCGGCGTCAGCAACTCGATCCACAAGGCCTACACCAGCATTCCCGGCTACTGGGACCTGATGGTCGAAAGCTACGGCGAAGCCCAGGCCCAGGCGATCCTCGACGACACCCGGCACAACACCGTCTATTTCCCCAACCTGATGGTCAAGGGCCCGATCCAGACCCTGCGGGTGATCCGCCCGGTCAGCGCGACGGAGACCATCGTCGAATCGTGGATCTTCGAGTTGCAGGGCGCCCCGGTGCAACTGCTCGAACGGACCGTGCAGTACAACAACCTGATCAACTCGCCGTGCTCGATGGTCGCCCACGACGACGTGGAGATGTACGAGCGCGCCACCGAAGGCCTGCGCAGCGACGCCAACGAGTGGGTCAACGTCGCCCGCCTGTTCGCGCCGGGCGAGACCCACGACCAGACCCGCGTGGTGTCCGGCACCAGCGAACGGGCGATGCGCAACTTCTACGACCACTGGCAAAACCTGATGCGGGACGACCATGCACGAACCAACTGAACGGGCCGTCGAGCGCTTGCTCGAGACCGAAATGCACCTGCTCGACCAACAGGATTTCGACGCCTGGCAGCAGCTGCTGAGCGACGACTACACCTACTGGATCCCCATGACCCGCGAGCAGCAGAGCCCGCTGCTCGAATCCTCGCTGGTGTACGAAGACCGCTTCCTGACCACCCTGCGCATCAACCGCCTGGCCAATGCCCGCAACTTTTCCCAGCAGCCGAAAAGCCGCTGCCTGCACATCGCCCAACGGCCGCGGATCACCGTCGAGGAGCCGTCCTGCAGCGCGACCGCCAGCAGCAACCTGCTGTACTGCGAAGCCCGCGGCGAACAGGAATGGCACTACCCCGTCACCGTCGAGCACCGGCTGATCCACCTCGACGGCCAGTGGAAGATCCAGGGCAAGAAAGTCCTGCTGCTCAACCCCGCCCGCGCCCTCGAAAGCCTGCAACTCATCATCTGACCGACCGAGAATTCCCCCTGTGACTCCCATGAACAACGACTCCAGCCAGGGCGCCGCGTGCCTGTCCTTTCCCTACGTCGACCTGCTGTACGACTACGGCCAGTTCCTGCGCAGCGCCGACAAGGCCATCGGGCATCTGCCGCCTGAGAGCGCCGACAAGCACATCGGCATCGTCGGCGCCGGCCTAACCGGGCTGGTGGCCGCCTATGAGCTGCTGCGCGCCGGCGCCCGCCGCGTGACCCTGTTCGAAGCCGAACCGAGCCACATCGGCGGCCGCCTGCTGACCCAGTGCTTCGACGAAGAGCAACCGCAGTTCATCGCCGAGATGGGCGCCATGCGCTTCCCGCCGAGCGAGGTCGGGCTGTTCCATTACCTCAACCGCTTCGGCATCCACACCACCAACACCTTTCCCGACCCAGGCGTAGTCGACACCGAACTGCACTACCGCGGCGAGACCCACCACTGGCCGGCGATGCAGCCGCCGCCGGCGCTGTTCCGCACCGTGCACCAGGGCTGGAGCGCGTTCCTGAGCGAGGGCGCGACCCTGGACGACGGCACCCGCCTGGCCCCGCCCCTGCTGCTGACCGAACTGCTCAAGCAGCACAACTACTGCGAAGTGCAGCCGGAGTGGCAACGCTACCTGGACTGTTTCGGCGACAGCTCGTTCTACTCGGCGATGGTGCGCATCTTCACCGGCAAGAACCCGCCCGGCGGCAAGGCCTGGCGCAAGCCTGAGGACTTCCACCTGTTCGGCTCCCTGGGGATCGGCTCCGGCGGCTTCCAGTCGGTGTACCGCGCCTCGTTCACCGAGATCCTGCGCCTGGTGGTCAACGGGCTGGAGGTCAACCAGCGCCTGGTGCCCAACGGCATCTCGACGCTGGCGGAGCTGATCGCCGACACCGCGTTCAACGGCATGCAACTGCGCGACATGATCTGCCGCACCCGTATCGAATCGATCGACAAAGACGCGGACGGCCAGATCCTGCTGGCCGGCAGCAACGGCGAGACCTACGCCTGCGACCGGGTGATCACCACCGCCACGACCCGCGCCCTGCAGGTCAACCTCAAGCTCACCCAGGACCAGACGTTCGTGAACCGCGACGTCGCCCGGGCGATCAACGAAACCCACATGGTCGGCTCGTCGAAGCTGTTCATCCTCACCAAGGACAAGTTCTGGCTCAAGCACGGCCTGGCGCACAACATCCAGACCGACACCCTGGTCAAGGGCGTGTACTGCCTGGACTACGCCCCGCAGGACCCGGACTCCTGGGGTGTGGTGCTGATCAGCTACACCTGGGAAGACGACTCGCACAAGATGGTCTCGATGACCGACAAGGTGCAGCGCTGCCTGCGCCTGGTCGACGAACTGTCGATGAGCGCACCCGAGTTCGCCCGCCACCTGGTGCCGCTCGACGGCGACTACGGGCGCTACGTGCTCGAATACGACTGGCTGACCGACAAGCACGCCCTGGGCGCGTTCAAGCTGAACTTCCCCGGCGACGACATCTATTCCGAGCGCCTGTTCTACCAGTTCCGCACCGCCCTCGACGCCAGCCAAGACACCGGCCTGTACCTGGCCGGCTGCGGCGCCTCGTTCACCGGGGGCTGGGCCGAAGGCTCGATCCAGACCGCCCTGAACACCGCCTGCGCGGTGATCAGCAGCCTGGGCGGCGACCTGATCGACGGCAATCCCCTCGACGGACTGGTGCCGCAGTACCGCTACTGCTGACCGGGCCCCTCTCCCTTTCGCGAGACTTTCCATGAACAGTCGCTTATCCATTGAACAACTCGTCGCCGGTTTCCGCGCCGGCGACCTCTGCCCCGACGCCTGGCGGCAGGACCTGCGCGAACGGCACCAGGACGCGCAGCACCTGAACAGTTTCATCACCTTCGACCCGGCGTCGTCGGCCGGCACACCGGCGGCGGACCGCAACGCACCGCTCTACGGGCTGCCGGTGTCCTTCAAGGACAACATCAACGTCCGCGGCCTGCCGACCACCGCCGGCACGCCGGGCCTGGCCGACTACGTGCCGCAGGCGGACGCAGGCATCGTGGCGGAGCTGCGCCGGTTGGGCGCGCAGGTCGTGGGCAAGAACAACATGCACGAACTGTCGTTCGGCGTGACCTCGGCCAACCACGCCCACGGCGCGGTGGCCAACCCGGCCGACGAGCGCCGCAGCGCCGGCGGCAGCAGCGGCGGTTGCGCCGCCGCCGTGGCCGCGGGGCTGGTGCCGTGCGCGGTGGGCACCGACACCGGCGGTTCGGTGCGCATCCCGGCGGCCTTCTGCGGGATCGTCGGCCTGCGCCCCACCACCGGCGCCTACCCGGCGGACGGCATCGTGCCGGTCTCGCAGACCAAGGACACCCCAGGCCTGCTGACCCGCACCGTGGAGGACTGCCAGTTCGTCCACCATCACCTGACCGGCCGCGGCCCTGTCCCGCAGCCGGAAAACCGACCGCTGCGCATCGGCCTGCCGGAACGCTTCTTCTGGTCGGACCTGGACGACAACGTGCACCGCGACTGCCGGCGCGCGATCGATGCGCTGGCCGACCGGGGCGCGGACATCGTGCCGGTCAACGACGCGGCCCTCGGCGAGATCAACGAGTGCATCCAGTTTCCGCTGCCGATCTACGAGTTCTTCATCGACTTCCCGCGTTTCCTGATGAAGGAAGGGCGCGGCGGGGATTTCCTCGACGTCCTGGCGCAGATCGCCGATCCGGCCATCAGGAAGACCCTCACCGCCCAGCTGGAGAGCCCGGCGATCTCCTACACCGACTACGTGCAGGCGCTGATGGGCAAGGTGCGGCTGGAGCAGGAATACCGCGCGCTGTTCGCCGGGCAGCGGCTGGACCTGATCGCCTACCCGACGGTGGCGTGCAGTGCGCCGCTGCTGGGCGATTGCGCGGACGAAAGCCATTTCGAACGGTTCGTGCGCAACACCGACCCGGCCAGCAACCTGGCGGCGCCGAGCATCACGGTGCCGGTGGCGGCCGCCGGGGCGCTGCCGGTGGGGCTGTCGTTCGATGCGCTGCCGGGGCAGGACGAGGTGCTGCTGGCGCAGGTGCGCCGGCTGTCGTCCTGGCTGGGCGTCAGCTGAACGCAGCCCTGCAGGAGCGAGCCTGCTCGCGAAAGCGGTGAGTCGCCCGCCGTCGATGTCGAGACGGACGGGCTCTTGGCAGGCAAGTCGCATCGCCGCTCCCGCAGGATCCGGCATGCCGCAGGCGACTGCCTTGCCCAGGTCCTGCGGCGCCTTCGCTGACGCCATCGCCAGCAGGCTGGCTCCCACAGGGGAACGGGTGCGCGAACAGTCAGCAGTCGCCGGCGCTCCCGAATCGAGTCATTCATAACAACATCAATGCAGGCCCCGCCATGCGTGCCACATCACTTGCTTCATCCGCTTCACCCGCCGCACTCGAACGTTCGCCTTCGGTGCTCGGCGGCGCCATGATCATCGGCGGCACCATCGTCGGCGCCGGCATGTTCTCGCTGCCGGTGGTCATGTCCGGGCTGTGGTTCCACGGTTCGGTCGCGGTGCTGCTGCTCGCCTGGTTCTGCACCCTGCATTCGGGGCTGATGATCCTTGAGGCCAACCTCAACTACCACGAGGGCGCGAGCTTCTCGACCATCACCCGGGACCTGCTCGGCCGCACCTGGAACCGGCTCAACGGCCTGAGCATCGTGTTCGTGCTCTACATCCTGACCTACGCCTACATTTCGGCCAGCGGTTCGGTGCTCCACCACACCGCGCAGTCGATGGGCATCGACCTGCCGGCGCGGGTCGGCGGGCTGGGGTTCACCGTGCTGGTGGCGTTCACCGTCTGGCTCAGCACCTCGGCGGTGAGCCGCATGACCACCCTGGTGTTCGGCGCCAAGATCCTCGCGTTTTTCCTGACCTTCGGCGGCCTGCTCGGCCACGTGCAGCCGGCCACGCTGCTCGACCTGGGCACCGGCGACCACCGTTACTGGCCGTACCTGCTGGTGACCCTGCCCTTCTGCCTGACCTCGTTCGGCTTTCA
Organism: Pseudomonas sp. NPDC089534; assembly: GCF_044749305.1. Taxonomy (NCBI): domain Bacteria; kingdom Pseudomonadati; phylum Pseudomonadota; class Gammaproteobacteria; order Pseudomonadales; family Pseudomonadaceae; genus Pseudomonas; species Pseudomonas sp. NPDC089534. The sequence goes on from NZ_JBIVHR010000022.1 coordinate 16,663, forward strand.
CGGCAACGTGCCCAGCCTGATGAAGCATTACGGCAAGGACCCGCGGCGCATCCGCGCGTGCCTCGTGGGCGGCACGCTGATCGCCCTGGCCCTGTACCTGGTGTGGATGCTGTGCAGCATGGGCAACATCCCGCGGGAGGCGTTCAAGGACATCGCCCAGCGCGGCGGCAACATCGACGTGCTGATCGGCGCCCTGGGCTCGCGGCTCGACAGCGCGAACGTCGACCTGCTGCTGACCTTCTTCTCCAACTTCGCCGTGGCCTGCTCGTTCCTCGGCGTGACCCTGGGCCTGTTCGACTACCTGGCCGACGTGCTGAAGTTCGACGACCGCCCCATGGGCCGCCTGAAGACCGCCGCCGTCACCTTCCTGCCGCCGATGCTGTGCGGCTTCCTGTGGCCGGAAGGCTTCCTCCACGCCATCGGTTTCGCCGGCCTCGCCGCCACCGTCTGGGCCGTCATCACCCCGGCGCTGCTGGCGCGCGCCTCGCGCATCCGCTTCGACAGCCCGCGCTACCGGGTGTGGGGCGGCACGCCGATGATCGCGTTGGTGCTGCTGTTCGGGGTGGCCTGCGCGGTGTCCCACCTGCTGTTCACGCTGGACCTTCTGCCGGTCTGGCGCTGAGCGCCGGGCATTCGGTTTTCCGAACGCGACTCTCCGGTCGGTTCGGTAAACCGGATCAGAAAGGCGGAAAAACACCATCACAAAACTTTAATACCCAATTAAATCAATGAGTTGACCTACCTCAAGTGGTCTGGCACGACTCATGCTCTACACTCTTCCGACGAATGCCTGCCGCGCCAACACAACAGGAGCCGTCAGGCATTCGAAGCACAAAAGGGCCCGCTCAACCGGCTCCATAAAAAAAACAATGTCGAGGAAAATTTGATGCGCATCGTTCCCCATATCCTGGGCGCAGCCATTGCTGCCGCTCTGATCAGCACACCAGTTTTCGCCGCCGAGCTCACCGGCACCCTCAAGAAGATCAAAGAGTCCGGCGTCATCACCCTGGGCCACCGTGACGCTTCCATCCCGTTTTCCTACATCGCTGACGCTTCCGGCAAACCGGTCGGCTACTCCCACGATATTCAGCTGGCCATCGTCGAAGCGCTGAAAAAAGACCTGGACATGCCGAACCTGCAGGTCAAGTACAACCTGGTGACCTCGCAGACCCGCATCCCGCTGGTGCAGAACGGCACCGTCGACGTCGAATGCGGTTCGACCACCAACAACGTCGAGCGCCAGCAGCAGGTCGACTTCTCCGTCGGCATCTTCGAGATCGGCACCCGCCTGCTCACCAAGGCCGGCTCGCAGTACAAGGATTTCGACGACCTCAAAGGCAAGAACGTCGTGACCACCGCCGGCACCACGTCCGAGCGCATCCTCAAGGCGATGAACGCCGACAAGCAGATGGGCATGAACGTCATCTCCGCCAAGGACCACGGCGAATCCTTCCAGATGCTGGAATCGGGCCGCGCCGTCGCGTTCATGATGGACGACGCCCTGCTGGCCGGCGAAGCCGCCAAGGCCAAGAAAGCCACCGACTGGGCCGTGACCGGCACTCCGCAGTCCTACGAGATCTATGGCTGCATGATGCGCAAGGGCGATGCGCCGTTCAAAAAGGCTGTGGATGACGCCATCGTCGCCACCTACAAGTCCGGCGAGATCAACAAGATCTACGACAAATGGTTCATGTCGCCAATCCCGCCGAAGGGCCTGAACCTGAACTTCCCGATGAGCGACGAACTCAAGGCCCTGATCGCCAACCCGACCGACAAAGCGGCTGACGATAAGAAATCCTGATTTCTGACTAACCTTATCCCCTGGGACGGCGCATGCCGTTTCAGGGGATGGTCACTCCCTGCTGGCACTTTTTTGGAAACACTCGAACCGGTGGCTGTCGAGCCGATCGCGTGTGCCTGATTTTCACGATCAGGGCGGGAACGGAGCTTCCCCAGGCGGGCACTTGTACATGATCGAATCCGAGGGGAGACCCTAATGAATTACAACTGGGACTGGGGCGTGTTCTTCAAGTCCACCGGCGTGGGCAGCGAGACCTATCTCGACTGGTTCATCTCCGGCCTGGGCTGGACCATCGCCATCGCCATCGTGGCCTGGATCATCGCCCTGATGCTCGGCTCGCTGCTGGGCATCATGCGCACCGTGCCGAACCGCCTCGTGGCGGGCATCGCCACCTGCTACGTCGAACTGTTCCGCAACGTGCCGCTGCTGGTTCAGCTGTTCATCTGGTACTTCCTGGTGCCCGACCTGCTGCCGCCGGACCTGCAGGAGTGGTACAAGCAGGACCTGAACCCGACCACCTCGGCCTACCTGAGCGTCGTCGTGTGCCTGGGCCTGTTCACCGCCGCCCGTGTCTGCGAGCAGGTGCGCACCGGCATCCAGGCGCTGCCGCGCGGCCAGGAATCCGCCGCCCGCGCCATGGGCTTCAAGCTGCCGCAGATCTACTGGAACGTGCTGCTGCCCCAGGCCTACCGGATCATCATTCCGCCGCTCACCTCGGAATTCCTGAACGTGTTCAAGAACTCCTCCGTGGCGTCCCTGATCGGCCTGATGGAGCTGCTGGCCCAGACCAAGCAGACCGCCGAGTTCTCGGCCAACCTGTTCGAGGCCTTCACCCTGGCCACCCTGATCTACTTCACCCTCAACATGAGCCTGATGCTGCTGATGCGACTGGTCGAGAAGAAAGTCGCCGTACCGGGCCTGATCTCAGTAGGGGGTAAATGATGGAATTCGATTTCAGTGGCATCGTCCCGGCCATTCCCGGCCTGTGGAACGGCATGCTGATGACCCTCAAGCTGATGGCCCTGGGCGTCGTCGGCGGCATCGCGCTGGGCACCGTGCTGGCGTTGATGCGCCTGTCCCACAATAAAGTGCTGTCGAACGTCGCCGGCGCCTACGTCAACTACTTCCGCTCGATCCCGCTGCTGCTGGTGATCACCTGGTTCTACCTGGCGGTGCCGTTCGTGCTGCGCTGGATCACCGGCGAAGACACCCCGATCGGCGCGTTCACCTCCTGCATCGTGGCGTTCATGATGTTCGAGGCGGCGTACTTCTGCGAAATCGTGCGGGCCGGCGTGCAGTCGATCCCCAAGGGCCAGATGGGCGCCGCCCAGGCGCTGGGCATGACCTACGGCCAGATGATGCGCCTGATCATCCTGCCCCAGGCGTTCCGCAAGATGACCCCGCTGCTGCTGCAGCAGAGCATCATCCTGTTCCAGGACACCTCGCTGGTCTACACCGTGGGCCTGGTGGACTTCCTCAACGCCTCGCGCGCCAGTGGCGACATCATCGGCCGCTCCAATGAGTTCCTGATCTTCGCAGGTCTCGTCTACTTCATCATCAGCTTCGCCGCCTCGCGGTTGGTCAAGCGTCTGCAAAAAAGGTTCGCCGTATGATCTCTATCAAGAACGTCAACAAGTGGTATGGGGACTTCCAGGTGCTGACCGATTGCAGCACCGAGGTCAAGAAAGGTGAAGTGATCGTCGTCTGCGGCCCGTCGGGCTCGGGCAAGTCGACCCTGATCAAGTGCGTCAACGCGCTGGAACCCTTCCAGAAGGGCGACATCGTGGTCGACGGCACCTCGATCGCCGACCCGAAGACCAACCTGCCGAAACTGCGCTCGCGCGTGGGCATGGTGTTCCAGCATTTCGAGCTGTTCCCGCACCTGACCATCACCGAGAACCTGACCATCGCGCAGATCAAGGTGCTGGGCCGCAGCAAGGAAGAGGCCACCAAGAAAGGCCTGGCGCTGCTCGACCGCGTCGGCCTCTCGGCCCACGCCCACAAGCATCCGGGCCAACTGTCCGGCGGCCAGCAGCAGCGCGTGGCGATTGCCCGTGCGCTGGCGATGGACCCGATCGTCATGCTGTTCGACGAACCGACCTCGGCCCTGGACCCTGAAATGGTCAACGAAGTGCTGGACGTGATGGTGCAGCTGGCCCAGGAAGGCATGACCATGATGTGCGTGACCCACGAAATGGGCTTCGCCCGCAAGGTGGCCGACCGCGTGATCTTCATGGATGCCGGCAAGATCATCGAGGACTGCCCGAAAGAGGAGTTCTTCGGCGACGTGAGCCAACGCTCGGAGCGTGCACAGCACTTCCTCGAGAAAATCCTGCAGCACTAAAGCGCTACACCGCTCTCTGGTGGCGAGGGAGCTTGCTCCCGCTCGACTGCGAGGCAGTCGTAAACCGGCCAATGCGTTGCCCCAGGCATAAATGCATTGGCCGGTTTCGGGGTCGCTGCGCGACCCGGCGGGAGCAAGCTCCCTCGCCACAGGTTCGGTGTTCGACCAAATCGGCGTTCCCCGTGGCAACGCTGGTTGACCCAAGGCATCTGTGATGAAATGCGACCCCAATCTCTATCGCGCAGCGCCGCCGTCACTTGCCGTGAAACCCCGTCTGATCCGCCATCTGTTCCTGCCGCCCCTGGTCATCGCGCTGATGGTCGGACTAGGCTGCCTGGGCTTTTGGACCAGCGAGCACTTCGGCATCCGCAGCCTCGGCGAAAACGGCCAGCGCCAGCTGGAGCTGCACGCCCGGGCGGTCGAAAGCGAGATCAGCAAATACACCTACCTGCCGAGCCTGCTGGAACTCGAAACCAGCGTCTCGCAGTTGCTCGACGACCCGACCCCGGAACACCGGCAGACGGTCAACGACTACCTTGAAGGCCTGAACCGGCGCAGCCGCAGCCGGGCCATCTACGTGATGGACACCACCGGCCGCGTGATGGCCACCAGCAACTGGCGCGACGTCGACAGCTACCTGGGCGAAGACCTGTCCTTCCGCGCCTATTTCCAGAAGGCCGTGCGCGGCCAGCCCGGCCGTTTCTACGGCATCGGCAGCACCAACGGCGAACCCGGCTACTACCTGGCCCACGGCCTGGAGGAGCACGGCAAGATCATCGGCGTCGCCGTGGTCAAGGTGCGGCTGGAGGCCATGGAGGAACGCTGGCAACGGGCGCGGCTGGAGGCGTTCGTCAGCGACGAGAACGGCATCATCATTCTCTCCAGCGACCCGGCCCGGCGCCTCAAGTCCGTGGTGCCGCTGAGCGACGAGACCAAGGAAAAGCTCGCCCGCAGCCTGCAGTACTACTGGTTCCCGCTCAACGAACTGCAACCGCTGGCCCGCGAGACCCTGGCCGAAGGCGTGGAGAAAATCACCTTCCCGGCCAACAGCGAACTGGGCAGCGACGAGGAGAACATCAGCTATCTGGCTCAGACCCGGCCGCTGAGCGACACCCCCTGGAACTTCACCCTGCTCACGCCGTTGCAGGACCTGCGCCGCGAGGCCATCAACCAGGGCATCCTGGTGGCCGTCGCGTTCGCGCTGGTGGCGTTCCTGCTGATCGCCTGGAACGAACGGCGCAAGGTGATCGCCACCCGCCTCGCCGCCCGCGAAGCCTTGCAGGAAGCCAACAACCAACTGGAGCGGCGGATCGCCGAGCGCACCGCCGACCTGCGCGCCAGCAACGACCGCCTCAAGGGCCAGATCCGCGAACGGCGCCAGGCCGAGGAAACCCTGCGCCGGGCCCAGGACGAACTGGTGCAGGCCGGCAAACTGGCGGCCATCGGCCAGATGTCCACCAGCATCGCCCACGAACTGAACCAGCCGCTGGCGGCGATGCGCACGCTGTCGGGCAACACCGTGCGCTTCCTTGAGCGCGGCCAGCTCGACGTGGCCAGCACCAACCTCAAGACCATCAACGACCTGATCGACCGCATGGGCCGGATCACCGCCAGCCTGCGCTCGTTCGCCCGCCGCGGCGACGACAAGGGCCGCGCCAGCCTGGGCAAGGCCGTGGACGCCGCGCTGCAAGTGCTCGGCGCACGCCTGGAGAACACCGCCCTGCAACTGCACCGCCGGTTCGACGACGTGCAGGTGCAGATCGACCAGACCCGCCTGGAACAGATCCTGGTCAACCTTATCGGCAATGCGCTGGACGCCATGCAGGCGCAACCGCTGCCGGCGCTGTGGCTGGAAGGCGAGACGTTCGACGGCAAGTACCGCCTGCGGGTGCGCGACAACGGCCACGGCATCGACGCCGAGGCGCGCAAGCACCTGTTCGAGCCGTTCTTCACCACCAAACCCGGCGAACAGGGCCTGGGGCTGGGCCTGACCCTGTCCGCGAGCCTGGCCGCCGCCACCGGCGGGCACCTGGGTGTCGAACACCCGGCCGACGGCGGCACCACCTTCGTCCTCAGTTTACCGTTGGTAAGCCCCAACCCTGCCGAGCCGATATGAACAACGACCTTAGTGTGCTGATCGTCGAAGACGACCCCCATGTGCTGCTCGGCTGCCAGCAGGCCCTGGCCCTGGAGGACATTCCCTGCATCGGCGTGGGCAGCGCCGAAGAGGCGCTGGCGCGGGTCGGCGACGACTTCGCCGGGATCGTCATCAGCGACATCCGCCTGCCCGGCATCGACGGCCTGGAGCTGCTGACCCGGCTCAAGGCCCGCGACCGCAGCCTGCCGGTGGTGCTGATCACCGGCCACGGCGACATCTCCATGGCGGTCGGCGCGATGCAGAAAGGCGCCTACGACTTCATGGAAAAACCGTTCTCCCCGGAACGCCTGGTGGACGTCGCCCGCCGCGCCCTGGAGCAGCGCAGCCTGGCCCGGGAAGTCTCGTCGCTGCGCCGGCAACTGGCCGAGCGCGACTCCCTCGAAGGGCGGATCATCGGCCGCTCGCCGGCCATGCAGAACCTGCGCGAACTGATCGCCAACGTGGCCGACACCTCGGCCAACGTGCTGATCGAGGGCGAGACCGGCACCGGCAAGGAACTGGTCGCCCGCTGCCTGCACGATTTCAGCCGGCGCCACGGCAAGGCCTTCGTCGCCCTCAACTGCGGCGGCTTGCCGGAGAACCTGTTCGAGAGCGAAATCTTCGGCCACGAAGCCAACGCCTTCACCGGTGCCGGCAAGCGCCGCATCGGCAAGATCGAACACGCCGACGGCGGCACGCTGTTCCTCGACGAAGTGGAAAGCATGCCCCTGCCGCTGCAGATCAAACTGCTGCGGGTGCTGCAGGAACGCACGCTCGAGCGCCTGGGCTCGAACCAGAGCGTGGCGGTGGATTGCCGGGTGATCGCGGCCACCAAATCGGACCTGAACGAATCGAGCAAGGCCGGGGAGTTCCGCAGCGACCTGTATTACCGGCTCAACGTGGTGACCCTGGAACTGCCGCCGCTGCGCGAGCGCCGCGAAGACATCCTGCAGCTGTTCGAGCACTTCCTGCAGCAGTCGTCGCTGCGCTTCGACCGCACCGCGCCGGAGCTGGACAACCAGACGCTTTCGAGCCTGATGAGCCACGACTGGCCGGGCAACGTGCGCGAGCTGCGCAACGTCGCCGAGCGCTTCGCCCTGGGCCTGCCGGCCTTCAAGAAGTCCGGCGCCGGCAGCGCCGGCCAGGGCCTGGCGTTCGCCGAGGCGGTGGAGGCCTTCGAGCGCAACCTGCTGGGCGATGCGTTGCAGCGCAGCGGCGGCAACCTGACCCAGGCCAGCCAGGAACTGGGCATGGCCAAGACCACGCTGTTCGACAAAGTGAAAAAATACGGCCTGAGCCATTAAGCGAGATCACAGTGGACCTGATTCTGAAAGCGGCAATCGGCGCGGCGGTGGTGGTGATTCTCGCCGCGCTGTCCAAGACCAAGAACTACTACATCGCCGGCCTGGTGCCGCTGTTTCCCACCTTCGCCCTGATCGCCCACTACATCGTCGGCAAGGGTCGTTCGGTCGACGACCTGAAGACCACCATCGTGTTCGGCATGTGGTCGATCATTCCGTACTTCGTCTACCTGGCGACGCTGTATGTGATGGTCGACCGGATGCGCCTGGAAGCGTCGCTGGCCTTGGCGGCGGTGGCCTGGCTGATGGCGGCGACGGTGCTGGTCACGGTCTGGGTGCGCCTGCACAGCTGAGCCCCGCCAAGGGCGCCCGGCCGGGGCGCCTCAGCGCCCGTAGACCTTGTCGAGCTGCGCCGGGGTCAGCGCATCCTCGAACGGCACCGGCACCGACTTCACCGCACCGTAGAGGTTGCGGTAGCGCCAGTAGTCGCCGCCGCGGTTCAGTTGGTAACCGCGCTCCACCACCCGCTGGCCGTCGAGCACATAACGCAGGGTTTCCTGGGCGGCCGCTGGCGCCGGCGGCTGCGTCAGGTCGGCGGCGAGCACCCGCATGGCCTCGTCGATGCACTCGTCGAGCACCGCGGTGACCTTCGCCAGCTCAAGGCTGCCGTCGTCGATGCATTTCTGCCCGCAGCGACGGATCGGCTGGCTGGCCACTTCGATGCTCATGCGGTACAGCGGCGACCCGGCGATGTCCTGGACCTGCACCTGATTGATCAGCAGAAAACTGCCGCGGTCGGCCGTCAGCATCAGTTTGGGTTCGATCACCAGACGCGCGGTGACCTGGCCCTCGCCCTGCTTGAGCCCGGCCGCCTGCGAAGCCTGCGCAAAGCGCTGCTGCAGGCGTTCCTGCACCGGGATGCCGGCCAGCAGGTCGGCCAACGGCCGGGATTCGTTGAACGCAGCCTTTTCCGCATCGCGCTGCAAGGTGCCGCTGCCCATCTGGGTGTTGATCAGGCTGGCGACCATGATGCCGGCCAGCCCCGCGCTGTTGCCGGAGCTGGCGACCAGGTTGTGGCTGGAGGACTGGGCCTTCAGCGCGGCCTTGGAATCGATCACCGTGCTGGCGCCGACGAAGTCCGGCGGCACCTGCACGTCGACCTTCAGCCCGTGGGCCTGCACGTAGGGCAACGCGGACGGATCCTTGAAGCCGGCCGGCGGCAGCGGCTTCTGGGCGCAGCCGGCCAGCGCCAGCAGCACCGCCGTCAGCAGGGCCGGCGCACCGGCCGCCGCGAAACGGCGCTTCATTGCGCGAACGGGGTGATCATTTGCTGACGGCTGTCATCCATGGCCTGGTAGAAGGCGTTGGACAGGTTGGCGTAGTTCGGTTCGTCCCACTCGCCCTGGGCGGCCTGGGTCACGACAAAAGGCTTGAACCACAGCAGCCGGTTGTCCGAAAGGTCCACCACCATGCCCTGCCCGCTCACCTGCGCCATCGGCGCGCTGGTCGGCACGATGCTGTAGTAGCTGCGTGTGGCGCCGGTGGCGTACACGTTCACCAGCACCAGACGGTCGACGCCGTAGGTGGCCTTGAGCGCCGTCAGGTCTCGGCTCATGTAGCCTTCACGGAACGACACTTCCTTGTAGGACGCCAGGTTCAGCGGCTCTTCGATGCGCTTGGCCTTGTAGCCCTTGGCCTGCAGCTTGGCGACGATCGCATCCGGCAGGGTGTTGAGGTCGCGCACCTGCCAGGTTTCGACGTTGTCGCTGAGCTTGCTGTTGACGCCCTTGTTGATGGCCAGGTCGAGCAGCCCCTGATTGCCGGTCAAAGCCAGCACCGGTACGGGCACGGCGTTGATCGCCACGCCGATGGTCGGCTCCTTGGCATCCCAGAACTGATTGTCCAGCGGTACGGGCGGCTGCACGTGGGCGCAGCCGGTGAGCGTCAGGCAGGCGAGCAGCGTCAACACAGCCCAGGTGCGGAAAGCGCGGTACGTCATGGATCAAATCCCTATGCTTGAAATCATCGCTGTCATTGCGGCAGCGGAAAGGCGGCAATAGTGGCACATTGATATTTTTTTGACGACTGGAAATTGTCGCCCATGACGATTTCTTGCTCCGGCGTCCCCGACAGCCCTGAATCAAAGCAGATTGTTGCCCGCCACCGGCCCGATCCGGGCCCAATGCGAGGTGTCTTCCCGGTGCGCTTGCAGGTACGGCAAGACCGCCGCCAGCAGCGGCGCCTTGAACGCCTCCTGGAAACGGTGGGCCAACCCCGGAATCAGCCGCAGTTGGCTGCCCTGGATATGCGCCGCCAGGTGCACGCCGTGCATCACCGGCAGCAGCGGATCGGCGGTGCCGTGCACCACCAGCGTCGGCACGCGCAACCGGTTGAGCAGCGCCACCCGGCTCGGCTCGGCGAGGATCGCCATGATCTGGCGCTTGACGCCTTCGGGGTTGAACGCCCGGTCGTAGGCCACCGCCGCCTGATGCAGCAACGCCTGGCGGTCGTCCTGCACCGTCGGGCTGCCCAGGGCCGCCAGCAGGTCGGCCTGCTGCTCCAGCGCCACTTCGCGGCTCGGCGCACCGCGCCGCGACAGCAGCTGCACCAGCGCTGCGCTCGGCGCCGGCAAACCCTCGGCGCCGGAACTGGTCATGATCAGCGTCAGGCTCTCCACCCGCTGCGGCGCCATGTCCGCCAGGTGCTGGGCGATCATCCCGCCCATGCTCGCCCCCAGCACATGGAACCGCTCGACGTGCAGCGCATCCATCAGGCCCAGCGCGTCGTCGGCCATGTCGGTCAGGCTGTACGGCGCCGACACCGGCAGGCCGAGCTTGTAGCGCAGCACCTCGAACGTCAGGTTGGCCTCGGCGGGCGCCTGCCGCCAGGTGGACAGCCCCACATCGCGGTTGTCGTAGCGGATCACCCGAAAGCCCTGCTGACACAGGGCGACCACCACCTCGTCGGGCCAGTGGATCAGCTGCCCGCCCAGCCCCATCACCAGCAGCAGCGCCGGATCCGACGCCCGGCCGATGCTCTGGTAGGCCAGGCTCACCTGCGCAAGATCGACCCGCTCGGTCGGCACATCCACATCGCAACGCGATGCCGCCCATGAGGGCAGGCCGAACACCAGCGCGGCCAGCAAAAGAAATAAACGCATGAAAAACACCGAAACGCAGAACCCCAGTAGAGCGCGAGTCTGATGAAGTTTGTTCAAGCGCGCTGCCACAGTTGCGTGACAGTTTGATGAAGGTTGCCGAACGGTCGTCTCCGGTGCCGCAGGAGCGTCGCGGCACGACGCTCCACGGCCAGCCCCGTCAGGCCAGCTGACTGCGCAACTGCCGCGCCGCCGCCACCATGTTCACCAGCGCCGCTTCCGTCTCCGGCCAGGCGCGGGTCTTCAGGCCGCAGTCGGGGTTGACCCACAGGCGCTCGGCCGGGATCCGCTTCACCGCCTTGTGCATCAGCTTGACCATCTCGGCCGTGTCCGGCACCCGCGGCGAGTGGATGTCGTAGACGCCCGGGCCGATGTCGTTCGGGTAGTCGAACGCTTCGAAGGCCTCCAGCAGTTCCATGTCCGAGCGCGAGGTCTCGATGGTGATCACGTCGGCGTCCATGTCGGCGATGGCCTGGATCACGTCGTTGAACTCGCTGTAGCACATGTGGGTGTGGATCTGGGTTTCGTCGCGCACGCCGCTGGCGCACAGGCGGAACGCCTCCACCGCCCAGTCCAGGTAGTCCTGCCATTGCGCCCGGCGCAGCGGCAGGCCTTCGCGGAACGCGGCCTCGTCGATCTGCACGATGCGGATGCCGGCGCTCTCCAGATCCACCACCTCGTCACGCAGGGCCAGCGCCAGCTGTTGCGCCTGCACCTTGCGCGGCACGTCTTCGCGGGGGAACGACCACATCAGCATGGTCACGGGACCGGTCAGCATGCCCTTCATGACCTTGCCGGTGAGGCTCTGGGCGTAGGTGATCCAGTCCACGGTCATGGCTTTCGGGCGGCTCAGGTCGCCGTAGATCACCGCCGGTTTCACGCAGCGCGAACCGTAGCTCTGCACCCAGCCGAAACGGGTGAACAGGTAGCCGTCCAACTGCTCGGCGAAGTATTCGACCATGTCGTTGCGCTCGGCCTCGCCGTGCACCAGCACGTCCAGCCCCAGGCGCTCCTGCACCTGCACCGCGTGGCGGATTTCGCTGTGCATGGCATCGGTGTAGTCGTTGGCCGACAGCTTGCCTTGCTTGTAGGCCTGGCGGGCCAAGCGGATCGAACCGGTCTGTGGGAACGAGCCGATGGTGGTGGTGGGAAACGCCGGCAATTGCAGGTGCGCCTGTTGCGCGGCGATGCGTTGGGCAAACGGCGAACGGCGCTGGCTGTCCTTGTCGCCGATCGCCTTGATCCGTGCCTGTACTTCAGGCTTGTGGATGCGCGGCGACTGCGCGCGGCTCTGCGCCACGGCGCGGCTGTCGGCCAGCGCAGCCTGCACTCCGGCCGCGTGCGGATCGTTCAGCGCATCGCGCAGCACGGCGATCTCGCCGCACTTCTGCACGGCGAAGGCCAGCCAGCGCTTGAGTTCGGGATCGAGTCTGTCTTCGCGTTCGAGATCCACCGGGCTGTGCAGCAACGAGCAGGAGCTGCTGACCCACAGGTTGTCGCCGAAGCGCTCCTGCGCCGCCTGAAGCTGCGCCAGCGCCTGTTCCAGTTCACAGCGCCAGACGTTGCGGCCGTTGACCAGGCCCACGGACAGGATCTTGTAGGTGGGCAGCCGGTCCAGCACCTGGCCCAGTTGCTCCGGCGCCCGCACCGCGTCGATGTGCAGGCCCTGCACCGGCAGGCTCACGGCCAGGCCGAGGTTGTCCTCAAGCCCGCTGAAGTAGGTGGCCAGCAGCTTTTTCAGCGGCGAGTACTGAAGAATGTTGTAGGCGCGCTCGAAGGCGTTCTTCCACGCTTGCGGCAGGTCGAGCGTCAGGATCGGCTCGTCGATCTGCACCCACTCCACGCCTTGGGCGGCGAGGCGGCCGAGGATCTCGCCGTACACCGGCAACAGGCGCTCCAGCAGGTCCAGCTTGTCGAACCCGTCGCCCTTGGCCTTGCCCAGCCACAGGTAGGTCAACGGGCCGATGATCACCGGCTTGACGTTGTGGCCCAGCGCCCTGGCCTCTTCGACTTCATCGAACAGTTGTTCCCAGCTGAGCTTGAAGGCCTGGTCGGCGGTGAACTCGGGGACCAGGTAGTGGTAGTTGGTGTCGAACCACTTGGTCAGCTCCTGGGCGTACTGGGTCTGGCCGTGTTCGCCGCAGCAACTGGCCGAGGCGCCACGGGCCATGGCGAACAGGGTGTCCAGGGTCGGCAGGCCGCGGGCGTCGAGCGCGCCGGCGAAACGCTCGGGGATCACGCCGAAGGTCAGCGAATGGGTCAGCACCTGGTCGTACCAGGCGAAGTCGCCGACCGGCAGCAGGTCGATGCCCGCATCCTTCTGCAACTGCCAGTGGGCCGCTCGCAGCCCGCGCCCGACCTGCTCCAGGGCCGCCCGGTCGAGGTCGCCCTTCCAATAGGCTTCCAGGGCCTTTTTCAGTTCGCGGTCGGCGCCGATGCGCGGAAAACCAAGGGTGTGGGCTACGGCCATGTCGAAGGTGCTCCATCAGTAAAAGATGGCGCCATTGTCGACAGCCCGACCAACATGAGACAAACTCAACCTTTTCGTGTTGACTACAAATTTTGTTCATGGAGCCTGCGGTGCTTGAGATCCGCCACCTGAAAACCCTGCATGCCCTGCGCGAAGCCGACAGCCTGGTCGATGCCGCCGACCGCCTGCACCTGACCCAATCGGCGCTGTCCCACCAGTTCAAGGAACTGGAGGAGCGCATGGGCATGCCGCTGTTCGTGCGCAAGACCAAACCGGTGCGCTTCACCAGCGCCGGCCTGCGCCTGCTGCAACTGGCCGACGCCACCCTGCCGCTGCTGCGCGCCGCCGAGCGCGACATCGGCCGGCTGGCCGGCGGCACCGCCGGACGCCTGCACATGGCCATCGAGTGCCACAGCTGCTTTCAGTGGCTGATGCCGACCATCGACCAGTTCCGCGACGCCTGGCCGGAGGTGGAGCTCGACCTGGCTTCAGGTTTTTCCTTTGCGCCCCTGCCGGCGCTGGCCCGCGGCGACCTGGACCTGGTGGTCACCTCCGACCCGCTGGAGATCGCCGGCCTGACCTACGTGCCGCTGTTCACCTACGAAGCCATGCTCGCGGTGGCCAACCAGCATCCGCTGGCGGGCAAACCGTACATCGTCCCCGAAGACCTGCTGACCGAGACGCTGATCACCTACCCGGTGGAACGCGACCGGCTGGACATCTTCACCCGCTTCCTGGAGCCGGCCGACATCGAGCCGGCGCAGGTGCGCACCTCGGAACTGACGGTGATGATGATGCAACTGGTGGCCAGCGGCCGGGGCGTGTGCGGCATGCCGCACTGGGCGCTGCACGAGTACAGCTCGCGGGGCTACGTGAAGGCCAAGCGGCTGGGGGAGAAAGGCCTGTTCGCCACGCTTTACGCCGCGATCCGCGCCGACATGCTGGACGCGCCGTACATGCGCGACTTCCTGCTGACGGCCAAGGACACCTCGTTCTCGACCCTGGACGGCGTCAGCGCCGTGCGCTGATCGCTTTGTGGGCGGTCTTGCCTTTGTCCTGCGGCGCCTTCACTGACGCCATCGCCAGCAGGCTGGCTCCCACAGGTTCCGGGGCGTTCTCAGAGGCAGGGTTGAACCGAACATTGTGAGAGCTTGCCTGCAAGCGATGAGGCCGGCACATCCGG
>NZ_JBIVHR010000022.1:31153-75560 GCF_044749305.1 Pseudomonas sp. NPDC089534
GGCCTCACCCCTGCCTGCCCCACCGCCATCGCGGGCAAGCGCCCACAGGTTCCGGCTCGTTCTCAGAGGCAGGGTTGAACCGAACATTGTGGGAGCTTGCCTGCAAGCGATGAGGCCGGCACATCCGGCCTCACCCCTGCCTGCCCCACCGCCATCGCGGGCAAGCGCCCACAGGTTCCGGGGCGTTCTCAGAGGCAGGGTTGGGCCCAAGGGCCTTCAGAGTTCGCGCCACATGTGGATCTTGTCGAAATAGTCCTCGCCCACCCGAACGGCCATGGGTTCCAGGCCGAACGGGGTGAAGCCGCAGCCCCGGTAGAGGTTCAGCGCGGGGTCGTTGCCGGCGGTGACGGTCAGCTGGATGACTTTCAGCGTCGGCCGGCTCTGCGCTTCGGCCAGGGCGGCCTGCAGCAGTTGACGGCCGATGCCGCGGCGGCAAAACGCCGCCGACACGTACATGCCGAACAGCGTGGCCTTGTGCCGGGCCTTCTCCCGTGTTTCGAACGCCAGGCCGACGATGCCGGCCAGCCTGCCCGCCTCGAACGCGCCGAGCACCACGTCGAGCTTGCCGGTGAGCCGCGACTCCCACCAGCCGAGCGGCATCGCCGCCCGCTCGCGCACGCTGGAGGTGAAGGCCTGCGGGTGGCAGTCGTAGGCTTCGAGCATCAGTTCCCGGTAGGCCAGAGCGTGACTGGCGTCGAGCCGCTCGATCCACATGCTCACGCCGTCCTGCGCTGCTCAAGCATCAGGCGCAGCGCCAGCCCGCCGAGCACGAACCCCATGAAGTAACGCTGGGCCGCCAGCCAGGTCGGGTTGTGGGCGAACCACGAGGCGATGCCCGCCGCCGACAGCGCGATCATCAGGTTGACGCTGAAACTGACGCTGATCTGGGTCAGGCCGAGCACGATGCTCTGGCTGAACACCGAGCCGTGCTCCGGGGTGATGAACTGCGGAAACACCGAGAGGTAGAACACCGCGATCTTCGGGTTCAGGGCGCTGGTGAGAAAGCCCATGGTGATCAGTTTGCGCGGGGAGTCGGCCGGCAACGCCTGCACTTCGAACGGCGAACGCGCCCCAGGCTTCACGGCTTGCCAAGCCAGCCACAGCAGGTACAGCGCCCCGGCCCACTTCAGCGCCTCATAGGCCATCGGCACCGCGAGGAACACCGCGGTGAGGCCGGCCGCCGCCGCGAACAGGTGCACGAAGAACCCCGCCACCACGCCCAGCAACGACGTCACCCCGGCCCGTCGCCCCTGACAGATCGAACGGGAGATCAGGTAGATCATGTTCGGCCCCGGCGTCAGCACCATCAGCAGCGCGGCGGCGGCGAAAATCAGCAGGTCGTGCAGCGGGATCATGGCGGGCTCCTTGCGTGGGCGGTCAGACGGTCAGCGAGGCCCGATAGAACGGCAGGATCAGGTCCCGTGTCAATGGCGCCAGCACCAGAGCGCCGTCGGTCTGCGGATCGATCCAGCTCACTTCCTCGATCTCCGCCGCCGGGGACACCTGAGCGGCGATGTCCAGCCGGAAGATGTCCGCCTGCACGGTGAAGCCCGGCTCATTGGCGGCGGGCGCGTCGAACCGGCCCAGGAAGCCGGCCTGCGCCGGATCGATGACCAGGCCCAGCTCTTCTTCCAGCTCGCGGGCCAGGGCCTGCACCGGCGACTCATGGGGCTCGATCTTGCCGCCGGGCTGCATGAACGCGGCGGTGCCGCGCTTGCGCACCAGCAGGGTACGGCCGTCGGGGCCGATCAGCAGGGCGGCGGCGATGCGGATGATGCGGGACGGAACAACGCAAGCAGAAGTCATGGGGCAAACGGGGCCTTGGCGAAAACCGCAAGGATCCCATGCCGGCGGACCGCCGTCATCCGCCCTGGGCCTCCAGCGCGGCCCCGGTCTCCTCCGGCACCTTGACGAACACCTTGTACTGCCCGCCCTCCATGGCTTCGAAGGCGATCAGCTTGTCCACCAGAGGGCCGCTCAGCACCTTGCCCGCATTGAGCAGCAGCATGCCGTTGTCGGCATTGAGGTTGCGCGCCAGCACCATGCCCGCCGCCAGTTCGCGGGTGGTCAGCACCTTGACCGCCGGATCCGCCAGCACGACGTCGTTCATCACCTGCGCGCAGACCAGGATGAAATCCTCGATCAGCTCCGGGTCGTACAGCCGTCCGGCGTACTGGCGCAGGTACAGCAGCGCTTCGTCGCTGTTCATCTGCCGCTCCAGGATCAGGCCGCGCTGCAGTTCGACGAAATCCACCGCCAGTTTCAGCAGGCGCGAGCCGAAAGGGATCGCCTCGCCCCGGAGCCGGTCGGGAAAGCCGCCGCCGTCCCAGTGTTCCTGGTGATGCAGGATCAGGCGCGCGGCATCCTTCATCGGATCGAGGGTCATGAGCACCGATTCGCTCTGCTTGGGGTAGGCCCGGTAGCGCTCGCGCTCGGCGTGGTGCAGCAGGTCCGAGGGGGTCACCATCATGCTGTCCGTCCAGCTCAGCTTGCCGACGTTGTAGAGCGCCGCCGCCATGGTCAGGTCGCGGCTGCTGGCCTCGTCCAGGGCGAAGTGCCGGCAGCAGGCACGCATCAGTTCGATGATCTGCCGGTTGGTCTGCTTGGCGGGCGGCAGGCGCAGGTTGGCCAGCAGCGAAAACACTTCCGTGCCGGTCACATAGCTGCGCTTGAGCTCTTCGTAGGCCAGGTCGAGCATGTCGGCGGTCTGCTGCAGTTCGGCGGTGCGGGCGGCGACACGCCTTTCCAGGTTGCCGTTGAGCGTCTTGAGCTTCTCGTTCTGCAGCCGGATCAGTTGCTCCAGGCGCTGGCGCTCCCGCTCCAGGTGCTGATGCTCAAGGGCCTGGCGCAGGGTCAGGAGCATTTCCTCATCGTTCCAGGGCTTGCTGATGTAGCGGTGGATCCGGCCTTCGTTGATGGCCTTGATGATCGCCGAAGGGTCGGCGTAGCCGGTCAGCATGATCCGCACCGTCGACGGATGGGCCTCGTGGACGCGGGCCAGCAGCGTGGCGCCGTCCATGTTGGGCATGCGCGCGTCGCTCATCACCAGGTCCACCGGCTGCTGCGCCAGGATCTCCAGCGCCTGGGCGCCGCTGCCGGCCAGCAGCACATCGTAGGGTTGCCCGCGCAGCAGTCGGCGCAGGCTGTTGAGGATCGACTCCTCATCGTCGACCAGCAGCACCTGGGGGCGGTTCGCGGGCGTGGGGACGGATTGCTCTTCCATGGCAGGGCCTCAAGCGCAACGGGTGTCGTGGGAAGGGCATGCCCAGACCGCGTCGCTTGTCCATGCCTGAATCAAAGGCTAGATGATTTTCGCCCGGGCGGCGCAAATGATTCGCCTGCGCCGCCCGGGCGAATTCGCGCAGGGCATCTATGCTCTGTTCATTGATCCGCGACCGGCACCTGCGCCGGTCTGAGACGAGGGAATAAGGATGATCCCGACAACGGCCGTGCATTCATCGGGTCTGGCGCCATGAACCGCCCGTCGGCGCAGGTCAACCGCCGCGTGCTCATCGTCGACGATACTGCGTCGATCCACGACGATTTCGCAAAAATCCTCGGTTCGCCCACAGCAGACGACAATGGCCTGAGCCAGGCCGAGAACCTGCTGTTCGGCACGCCCTCCCCCTCCGCCGGCCCGCGTTTCGAACTGGATTTCGCCTTCCAGGGGCGCGAGGCCCTGGGCAAGGTCGAGGCCGCACTGGCCGGCGCCGCGCCCTACGCCGTGGCCTTCATCGACATGCGCATGCCGCCGGGCTGGGACGGCCTGGAAACCATCGAGCGGCTCTGGCAGGCCGATCCCAGGCTGCAAGTGGCGCTGTGCACCGCCTACTCCGACTATTCCTGGGAGGACCTGGACCGGCGCCTGGAGCTGGGCGACCGCCTGCTGATCCTGAAGAAGCCCTTCGATGCGATCGAGATCCGCCAGATGGCCAGCGCCCTGACGGTCAAATGGCAAATGACCGAAGACGCCGCGCTGAAGCTCGCCGAGCTTGAGCAGGCGGTCCAGGCGCGCACCCGCGAACTGTCCGACGCCAACATCATCGTGCAGAACAGCCCGACCGTCCTCTACCGGCTGCGCGGCGAGCCGTCGTTCCCGTTGATGTACATCTCCCACAACATCACCCGCTACGGCCATGCCGCGGCCGACCTGGTGGAGGGCGGCGAATGGATCGAGCGGCTGATCCACCCCGAAGACCGGGCCAAGGTCGATGCCGCCATGGCGCGGGTGCTGGACCGGCACGCCTCGGGCGCGTCCATCGAGTTCCGCCTGCGCACCGGGCAAGGCGACTGGCGCTGGGTGGAGAACCGCTACATTCCGGTGCGTGACCAGGCCGGGCGCCTGCTGGAGGTCGAAGGGATCATCCTCGACATCACCGAGCGCCGCCAGGCCGAAGAGAAAATGGCCCTGCTGGCCCGTACGGACGGGCTCACCGGCCTGGCCAACCGGGCCACGCTGATCGAGCGCCTGCACCAGGCCTTCGCCGCCGCCCGTCGCGGCGCGACGCCGTTCGCCGTGTTCTACCTGGACCTGGATCACTTCAAGCGGATCAACGACACCCTGGGCCACCCGGTCGGCGACCTGCTGCTGCAGGAGGTCGCGCAGAGGATCAAGGCATCGGTGCGGGAAAACGACGTCATCGCCCGGCTCGGCGGGGATGAGTTCGCGATCCTGCAGCTGGACGTCAGCGACCCGACCCAGTCGGCCGCCCTCGCCGCCAAGATCCGCGACGCCCTGCTGCTGCCCTACGACCTGTCGGGCAACGTCCTGCGCATTTCGGTCAGCATCGGCGTGTGCCTCTACTCCGCCGCCAGCACCCACGCCGACAGCCTGCTGGGCCAGGCCGACATGGCGCTGTACCGCGCCAAGGAAACCGGCCGCAACCAGTTCCATTTCCACTCCGAGGAGATCAACCGGGAGGTGGCCGAGCGGCTGGCCATCGCCAACGAGCTGCAGACCGCCATCCACAAAGGCGAACTGGAGCTGCACTACACGCCGGAAACCGACCTGACCACCGGCAAGGTGCTCGGCATGCAGGCCCAGGTCCGCTGGCACCATCCCCAGCGCGGCCTGCTGCCGGCGTCGGCCTTTCTGCCGGCGGCGGAAAAGACCGGCACGATCATCGCCCTCGGGCGCTGGATGCTGGACCACGCCTGCTGGCAAATGCACCGCTGGCGCGACGAAGGCACCGCACCGCCGGTGATGGCGATCAAACTGTCCTTGGCCCAGCTCAAGAGCGGCCCCGACCTGATCTACGAAGTGCTGCGCACCACCGCCCGCTGGGAGCTGTGCCCGTGGGACCTGCGCTTCGACGTCACCGAGGCGACGCTGGCGCAGACCAAATGGACCCACAACGACGTGTTGCCGCGCCTGCGGGAACTGGGGGTCAGGATCGCCATCGACGATTTCGGCACCGAATACTCGTCGTTCGAGTACCTGAAGACCTACCAGGTCAACCACCTGAAGCTCGCCCAGGCCTTCATCGACAACGCCGTCCGCGATCCCGCCGGCGCCATGGCCCTGCGGGCGATCGTCAACTTCGCCCGCGACCTGGGCATCGGCATCATCGCCGAAGGCCTGGGCGAGCCTGAACCGCAGCCTGCGGCGCTGCCCGCGCAGTCCCTGCCCGGCCTGCCGGCGGCGCCTTCGAGCCTCGAACAGATCTCTCGCCTGCTCCGGGACGCCAACCTGCTTCCGCCGGGGCCCGCCGGAGAGGAGGAATGATGAAGACGCTTGCCGCCCAGACCAACCGGCGCATTCTCATCGTCGATGACACACCGGCCATCCATCAGGATTTCCGCAAGATCCTGGCCCCCGACGACTCGTTCGAACCCAGCCTGGACCAACTGGAGCACACCCTGTTCGGCACCCGGCAGGCCCCCCACGTCACCTTCCAGCTCGACTCCGCCTACCAGGGCGAGGAGGCGCTGAAGCTGGTGCAGCGGGCGCTGGATGAAGGCCGCCCCTACGCGCTCGCCTTCACCGACATGCGCATGCCGCCGGGCTGGGACGGCCTGGAGACCATCGAACGGTTGTGGAAGGCCGACCCCAACCTGCAGATCGCCCTGTGCACCGCCTATACGGACTACAGCTGGGAGGCCATGACCGAGCGGCTGGAGTTCGGCGACCGCCTGCTGGTGCTGAAGAAGCCCTTCGACACCCTGGAGATCCGCCAGATGGCCAACGCCCTGACCTGGAAATGGCAGCTGGCCCAGGACGCGGCGATGAAGCTGCAGAGCCTTGAGCAGACCATCGAGGCCAGGGTCCATGAGCTGCTCAAGGTCTCGCACCTGCTGCAGTACGACGTGCTCACCCAGTTGCCCAACAGCACATTGCTGGGGGATCGCCTGAGCCAGGCCCTGGCGCTGGCCCGCCGTCACGACCGGCAACTGGCGGTGCTGTTCCTGGGGCTCGACCGCTTCAAGCGGATCAACAATGCCCTGGGCCATCCGGTCGGCGACGAGATGCTCAAGCACACGGCCCGGCAACTGGTGGCCAGCGTGCGCGAATCCGACTCGGTGTTCCGCTACGGCTCCGACGAATTCGTGGTGATCCTCAGCGACATCAACCATCCCCAGCAGACCCGCGGCATCGCCGAAAAGCTGCTGGACGCCATCCGCAGCCCCCACACCCTGGCCGGCCACGACCTGACCGTCACCGCCAGCCTGGGCATCAGCATCTATCCCGACGACGGCACCGAAGCGGTCGAGCTGATCAAGAAGGCCGAGACGGCCATGCGCAACATCAAGGACAGCGGCCCGGACAGCGTCGGTTTCTTCATCGAGGCCATGAACCAGCGGGCCCGCGAACGGCAGAGCATCGAGTCGGGCATCCGCCAGGCCCTGCAACGGCAGGAGTTCGAGCTGCACTACCAGCCCAAGGTCGAACTGGCCAGCGGCCGGGTGGTCGGGGCCGAAGCGCTGATCCGCTGGCACCGGCCGGGGCATGGCTGGGTCTACCCGTCGGACTTCATCCCGGTGGCCGAAGACAGCGGCCTGATCGTGCCGCTGACCCGCTGGGTGCTGATCGAGGCCTGCCGGCAGGCGCAGGCCTGGCGGTCGGCCGGGCTGCCGGACATCTGCATGTCGGTCAACGTGTCGGCCATCGACTTTCGCCAGGGCGATTTCGTCGAGACCGTCGAACGGGCGCTCGAGGACTGCGGCCTGCCCCCCGCCATGCTGGAGCTGGAAATCACCGAAGGCGTGATGATGCAGAACGTCGAGTCCACCATGACCGCCCTGAACCGGATCAAGGCACTGGGCGTGCGGCTGGCCATCGATGACTTCGGCACCGGCTATTCCAGCCTGAGCTACCTGCACCGCTTCCCGGTCAACGTGCTGAAGATCGATCAGTCGTTCACCCGCACCCTGGACGGCGACGGCAGCGACGACGCCCTGGTCGGCGCGATCATCGGCCTGGGCAAGAGCCTGCGCCTGACCGTGATCGCCGAGGGGGTGGAGACCGCCCGGCAACTGGCGCTCCTCAAGGCCCACGGCTGCGAGGAAGGCCAAGGCTATTACTTCAGCAAGGCGGTGCCGGCGGACGCCTTCGCCCGGCTGCTGAGCGGCGGCCCCCTCGGTTGCGGAACCCGGCCATGAGACGCCGGCCGACCGCCCTTCTGCTGGCGGCGCTGCTCTGCGCACTGTGCCCGGACGCCGGCGCCGATCCGCTGGACGAACCGCTCAAGCCCCTGCCGGGCGCGCCGAAGCTGGACGCCGCGCGTGTCGAACTGGGCCGCAGGCTGTTCAATGACCCGCGGCTCTCGGTCAACGGCACGCTGTCCTGCGCCAGTTGCCATCATCTGGACAAGGGCGGTGCCGATGTCCGGGCCTTCTCAAACGGGTTCGACGGCAAACCGGTGGCCGTCAACACGCCGAGCGTGTTCAACGCCAGCCTCAACTTCCGCCAGTTCTGGGACGGCCGGGTCAAGACGCTGGAGGAGCAGGCTCACGCCGTCGTCTCCAGCGCCACCGAAATGGGCAGCGACTGGAACGACGTGGTGCGCAGGATCGGCGAGGATCCCGACTACCGCCAGGCCTTCGCCGCCGCCTACCCCGATGCGGTGACCCAAGCCAACATCCAGGGCGCCCTGGCCGACTACGAACGCACCCTGCTGACCCCGAACTCGCGTTTCGACCGTTATCTGCTGGGGGACACGGACATCCTGACCCTGGAGGAGAAATACGGTTATCAGCGCTTCAAGGAATACGGCTGCATCGCCTGCCACCAGGGGGTGAACATCGGCGGCAACATGTTCCAGAAGTTCGGTGTGTTCGGCGACTACCTGGCCGACCGCGGCAACCCGACCGACGCCGACCGCGGGCGCTTCAACATCACCGGCGACGAAGGCGACCGCGCCGTGTTCAAGGTGCCGAGCCTGCGCAACGTCGCGCTGACCGCGCCGTACTTTCACGACGGCTCGGCCCCCACGCTCGAAAAGGCCGTCGATGTGATGTTCCGCTACCAGTTGGGGCGCCGGCCGAGCGATGAGGACAAAGACCTGATCATCCGGTTCCTCAAGACCCTGAGCGGCCAGTGGGAGGGCAAGCCATGATGAACGTCTCGCGCCGCATCAGCCTGCTCCTGCTCGCCGTCGTGGCCCTGGTGCTGGCGTCGATCCTGATCTTCCTGTACCTGAAGTCGAGCTCCGAAAAGACCGCGACCTACACCGAATCGAGGGATCTGATCCGCCAGATCAAGCAGCAGGACGCCCAGTGGGAAACCGAAGTGCTCAAGGCGCGGGTGGCGATCTCCCACGACTACGACCCGCTGGTGACGCCGATGAACGAGATGAACCGCCTGTGGGAGCGGTTCGACACCATGGAGTCGGGCCACGGCCGCAACGACTCCGGGCTGTGGAACGATGCCCACGAAGGCTTTCTTGAGGCGATGCAGGAAAAGGTCCGGCTGGTGGAGCAGTTCAAGTCGCACAACGCCTTGCTGCGCAATTCCCTGGCGTTCCTGCCCACCGCCGAGGACGACATTCAGGCGCAACTGGCCCGGGAGGAAACCGATCAGTCGCGCCTGCTGAACATCGCCAGCGACACCTACGACATGCTGCTCAGCAGCCTGGAGTTCGCCCAGGTCGCCTCCGACGACAAGGCGATCGACATCCAGCTGGGGCTGAACAAGCTGGCGGTGAACGCGCAGCGGTTGCCCGAAGAGTTTCAGGATCCGATCCGGATCCTGAGCGCGCACGTGGCGCTGATCCTGCGCGAGCAGCCGATCGTCAACCGCCTGCTGGAAGACATCGAAGCGGTGCCGGTGGCCGAACGGCTGGACACCATCACCAACCTGCTCGACCACGATCAGCAACGGGTCGAGCGGATCGACCAGCGCTACCACTTTTACCTGCTGGTGTTTTCCGGCCTGCTGGTCCTGTCGCTGGTGTGGCTGACCATCCGCCTGATCCGCAGCTTCAGCGAGATCAACCGGGTCAACAAGGCCTTGCAGACCGCCAACGAAGAGCTGGAGCAGCGGGTCGATGAACGCACCCGGGAACTCAAGGACGCCCAGAGCGAACTGCTCGATGCCGCCCGCCACGCGGGCATGGCCGAGATCGCCACCAACGTGCTGCACAACGTCGGCAACGTGCTCAACAGCGTGAACATTTCCTGCGACCTGATCACGCGCAAGCTGCGCAACAGCAAGGCCCAGGGCCTGGGCCGGGCGATGCAGCTGATCAACGGGCACACGGGGGACCTGGGCGAGTTCCTGGCCCGCGACGAGAAGGGCAAGCTGCTGCCCGGCTACCTCAACCAGTTGGTGGGGGCCATCGCCCAGGAACAGCAGGAAATGACCGACGAACTGACCCAGATGGGCAAGAGCGTCGACCACATCAAGGACATCGTCGCCACCCAGCAGTCCTACGCCGGGGCCAACAGCATGACCGAACCGCTGTACGTCGACCAGTTGCTCGAAGACGCCCTGCGCATGAACGCCGGCGCGCTGAGCCGGCACCACGTCACGGTGGTCAAGGAATACGCCGACGACGTGCCGCAGATCATGGGCGACAAGCACCGCCTGCTGCTGATCCTGATCAACCTGATCAGCAACGCCAAGTACGCCATGTCGGACCTCAGCAACCGCCCGCGGCAGATCACCCTTAGGGTGGAGATCGTCGACGATTTCCTGCAGATCAGCGTCAAGGACGACGGCGAAGGCATCGCCCCGCAGAACATGACCCGGATCTTTGCCCACGGCTTCACCACCCGCAAGGACGGCCACGGCTTCGGCCTGCACAGCTGCGCCCTGGCGGCGATCGAAATGAACGGCCACCTCACCGCCCACAGCGACGGCCCCGGCCTGGGCGCGCTGTTCACCCTGCAGATCCCGCTGGTGCGGGTCACGGAGGAGGCATGAGCGAACAGCCCAACCGCCGCATCCTGCTGATCGACGACACGCCTTCGATCCACGAGGACTTTCGCAAGATCCTCACGCCGGTGCGGGCCTACTCGGCACAGCTGGACGAAATGGAGGCGGCCCTGTTCGGCAGCGAAATCAAGAGCGACCTGCCCGTCTTCGAACTGGACTCGGCCTACGGCGGCCAGGAAGGCCTGGGCAAGCTCCTGCAGGCCATTCAGGACGAGCGCCCCTACGCCGTGGCCTTCGTCGACATGCGCATGCCCGACGGCTGGGACGGGGCCAAGACCATCGAACACCTGTGGCAGGAGGATCCGAAGCTGCAGGTGGTGGTGTGCACCGCCTACTCCGACTACTCCTGGGACGAACTGCTGGACCGCCTCCAGGCCCATGACCGTCTGCTGATCCTGAAAAAGCCGTTCGACAACATCGAAGTGCAGCAGATGGCCAATACCCTGCTGACCAAATGGCAGATGACCGAACGGGCCTCGATCCAGATGCATCACCTGGAGCACCTGGTGGACGAAGGCACCGCCCAGTTCCGCCAGGCCAGCGAGGCTCTGAAGCGGGAGATCGACGAGCGCCGGCAACTGGAGGGGCAACTGGTGCAGTCGGAGAAACTGGCTTCGCTGGGCCAACTGGCGGCAGGGGTCGCCCATGAGATCAACAACCCGATCGGGTTCATTTCCTCCAACCTCGGCACGCTGGACGGCTACATCAAGCAGTTGATGGAAATGCTCGACGCCTATGCGGCCGCCGGCCGGTCGCTGGACGCCGGGGCGGCGGCGCAGCTCGAGCAACTGCGCACACGGCTCGAACTGGACTTCCTGCTGGAAGACATTCCCCTGCTGATCAGCGAATCCAAGGAAGGCATCGGCCGGGTCGGCCAGATCGTCAAGGACCTGAAGGACTTCTCCCGGGTCGACACCAACCAGGAATGGCAGTGGGCCAACCTGCAGCAGGGCATCGAGTCGACCCTGAACATCGTGGCCAACGAACTCAAGTACAAGGCCGACGTGGTCAAGGACTATCAGCCCCTGCCGGACATCGAATGCCTGCCGTCGCAGATCAACCAAGTGATCATGAACCTGATCGTCAACGCGGCCCAGGCCATGGGCCCGGAACGCGGCACCATCACCCTGCGCACCGGGCAGCGGGCGGACACGGCCTGGGTCGAGGTCGCCGACACGGGCTCCGGGATCGCGCCCGACACGCTGCAGAAAATCTTCGACCCGTTCTTCACCACCAAACCGGTGGGCCAGGGGACCGGGCTGGGGCTGTCCCTGTCCTATGGCATCGTGAAAAAGCACGGCGGGGAAATCTCGGTGCGCAGCGAACTCGGCACCGGCACCACGTTCCGCGTGGAACTGCCGCTGCGCCAGACCCGGCCGGCAGCCTGACGCCGGACCGGCCGGGCATGGCCAGCGCGACTTTCGTCGCAATGTCATGGCCGACCGAATCCCGTTCAATGGCCGCCTGATGCCCGACGGTTGCCCCCACAAGGACATCGCCCGTAAGCTTTCAATCGCCGTCAAAACCGTGCAAGCCCATAAAAACACCGTTCTTCAGGCGCAAAACGCCTGAAGACCCTCGGCATGCAGCACCTCTCAGTCACCACGAGATGTCTGTTCCGTGGCGAGGGAGCTCGCTCCCGCTCGGCTGCGAAGCAGTCGCCAAGCGTTACGGGGAGTGCCTGGCACTCCAGCGGGAGCAAGCTCCCTCGCCACAAGAACCTGCCTGCCGCCGACCGATACCGAGTCCGAACCCAAGGAAACCGTATGAGCCTGTCCCTCCTCAGCCGCTACGCCTTCTTTGCCGCCTGCGTGATCTTCACCCTCGCCAGCCTGCCCTTCCTCGACCATGACTGGCTGTGGCCGTTCACCGCCGTCACCGGCGTGCTGAGCCTGGTGGGCCTGTTCGACCTGATGCAGAGCCCCCACGCGGTGCGCCGCAACTACCCGATCCTGGGCAACATCCGCTACCTGGTCGAAGGCATCCGCCCGGAGATCCGCCAATACCTGCTGGAATCCGACAGCGATGCCCTGCCCTTTTCCCGGGCCCAGCGTTCGCTGGTGTATTCCCGGGCCAAGAACGAGACCGCCGACAAACCCTTCGGCACCCTGATCGACGTGTACCAGTCCGGCTTCGAGTTCATCGGCCACTCGATGCGCCCCGCGCCGTTGAGCGACCCGAGCAGCTTTCGCGTCACCGTCGGCGGCCCGCAGTGCACCCAGCCGTACTCGGCGTCGGTGTTCAACATCTCGGCCATGAGCTTCGGCTCGCTCAGCGCCAACGCCATCCGGGCGCTGAACCAGGGCGCCAAACTCGGCAACTTCGCCCATGACACCGGCGAAGGCAGCATCAGCCCCTACCACCGCGAACACGGCGGCGACCTGACCTGGGAGCTGGGCAGCGGCTACTTCGGTTGCCGCACCGCCGACGGCCGCTTCGACCCGGAGCGCTTCGCCGCCCAGGCGCAGAACCCGCAGGTGCGGATGATCGAAATCAAGATGAGCCAGGGCGCCAAGCCCGGCCACGGCGGCATCCTGCCCAAGCACAAGGTGACCCAGGAGATCGCCGACACCCGCGGCATCTCGATGGGCGAGGACTGCATCTCGCCGTCGCGCCACAGCGCCTTCTCCACGCCGCTGGAGATGATGCAGTTCATCAAGCAGTTGCGTGAGCTGTCCGGCGGCAAGCCGGTGGGCTTCAAGTTCTGCCTCGGCCATCCGTGGGAGTTCATGGGCATCGCCAAGGCCATGCTGGAGACCGGCATCCTGCCGGACTTCATCGTGGTCGACGGCAAGGAAGGCGGCACCGGCGCAGCCCCCGTGGAATTCACCGACCACATCGGCGTGCCGATGCGCGAAGGCCTGCTGTTCGTCCACAACACCCTGGTGGGCCTGAACCTTCGGGACAAGATCAAGCTCGGCGCCAGCGGCAAGATCGTCAGCGCGTTCGACATCGCCAGCGTGTTGGCCATCGGCGCCGACTGGGCCAACTCGGCGCGCGGCTTCATGTTCGCCATCGGCTGCATTCAGTCGCAGAGCTGCCACACCAACAAATGCCCGACCGGCGTCGCCACCCAGGACGCCCTGCGCCAGCGTGCCCTGGTGGTGCCGGACAAGGCCCAGCGGGTCTACAACTTCCACCGCAACACGCTCAAGGCCCTGGCCGAAATGCTCGCCGCCGCCGGGCTGGAGCACCCTTCGCAACTGTCGGCCAAGCACCTGGTGCGGCGCATGTCGGCCACCGAGATCAAGCTGTTCTCGCAGTTGCATGTGTTCCTGAAGCCGGGGGAACTGCTCACCGGGGAAGTGAACGGAGAGTTCTACTCGCGGATGTGGCAGATGGCGCGGGCGGACAGCTTTGAGCCGCAGGAGGTGGTGGCGGCCTGAGTCAGCGGTTTGCGCCAACTTGTGTTGCCGGTTGGCGCAGTTCAAACGGTGGGGCATTCACCCTGAACAACAGGACATGCATTTTCCCAAACACCCATGCATCGACCTGAGTCCATCTGGCAGGCAAATTCAGGGCACTCATATCTGATCTGCTGGTAATCCACCAAATATTTTCCGCAGCGTCCGAAAGCTTTTCAGGATCATACAGAAACACTCTCTTCCGAACCGGTTCCAGCAAGGACAGCGAACCATAACCTTTAGGACGTGAAGATGCGTTTTGTTTCCAATCGCTCTCGTACAGCAAAGTCTGCTGATCCGGCAAACCATAAAACATCAAACTGTAATACCAAACACCCCCCTCAACGACAATTTTATCGCCGCCACTTGACTTTGCTCCGACAACACTCGCTATTTGTTGCAAAGGGAACTCAACGGCATTCCGTGAATAATTAAAATCATCCTTCTGCTGGTAGACAAAATACACCCCCGGCAGTTGGACAATAACAAGCAAAAGTAAAATTGAAACCCTACCGCCCGCACCCAAAGCAAATATCGAAACGACAACGACAACGGGAACAGCGACCGCGCTGAAAGCCAGGTATCTCACAACCCACATCGGCACAAAAAAAGAAAGCAAGATAACCGTCACGATCGGCACAAACAAATGCAATACAAACAAGGCACCGACCTTCAGTTCACTCGCATCACGGCACACTGCGACCACTGACAAAAGCAGCATCACCAATGGCAATCCCCAGAACAGCCAAAACTTCAAGCCCTGTCCGTCATTCAGAATCAGGAAGCTCCAGAGCAAGGACGGAAAAGACTCGAGCGTCACCGTGGGCACCCAATTAAAAGCGCCAGTGGAACCGGTCACATCAAAAGCGCTGAACAAGCAAACCATGACAATAAGCCAAGGAATAAACATCAGGACGATGACACCATTGGCCAACCACCAACTTCTGCGAAGAAAGTAGTTCTCCTTTCCTCCACCGGCGACAACCAGCCACACCAGGTAAGCCCAGTGAGAAAAAATGACGAATACCGCAAAATAATGTGTATACAGCAAACACACGACAAACAAAGCATACGCACTCAAATAACTGTTGCTGCCAGGGTCTTTCACCCATCGAATCAGCATAAACAAGGAAGCCACAACAAAGAACAAAAACAACGCATACATTCTTGCCTCTTGACTATAACGAACAGCAACAGGCAAAAAGGCGATCAATACACCACACCATAAACCTTGCCTCCAGTCAGAGAGTTCCTTTACAACCATGGCACACCCAACAACGGCAAGACTTCCTAACAGCACACTGAGCGCACGGACTGCAATCGCCCCACTCCCCCAAACTCCCATCCAGACATGCAATAAATAGTAATAAAGCGGAGGATGGACATCATGACTGGCAAAAACGCCTATCTCTTCGAAAGGCAGCAAACTCATACGAATGCTAAATGCTTCATCGCCCCAAACATACGGTCGTCCCAGCCCATAGGAACGTATGCAAATCGCAAGCAACAGGACAAGAAGAAGCAGCACGCCGAAGTGCTTCTCGGAAGGTTTCCAAACTCCTCTCATTCCTCCGCCACTCCGAACAGAACAAACCTGTACAGACAGAAGCCGAAGACCAGGTTGAAGAACGTAAACACTCCCAAGGTCATAAGCCCAGGCAGATTCTGACTGTCGGCAAAATAACCGATGCCGTAGCTCATACCCGCCATCCCGCCGATAAAAGCCAGATACGCCCCCACCGACGTACTGCTCTCGAACGTATAAAGCGCATTCATGTAGAACGAATAGGACGCGGCCACGCAGAAGGCCGCAAAGTTGCTCGCCGCCTGATCAAGAGAGGTGGTGGAAGCCAGGACAAAAAAGACCTGCCAGTGAATCAGGGAACTGGTGAATCCGATGACGGCATGTGCCCAGACTCCTTTCCACAATAACTTCATTGCCGCTCCCTGCTGTGAATGCCCGTGACAGGCCCCCACGCTAGGGCACGGGTGCAACGGCGGTCTACTGTCAGAAATTACAGGTCAGCGCCTGTTTCGGATGAGCGGGCTGTTTCACCAGCGGACGGAACGGCCATGGGGCGGCTCTTTGATGACGATGAAGCCGTAGTCGCCGATCAGGTAGATCCGGTAATACAGGCTGTCCACCAACGGCGGATACTCCAGATAGCCGACGTGGGTGGCATTGCGCCGCTCGCGCTCGGCGACGACGTTGGTGATGCCGGCCGACGGCAGGTTCTCGGCGAGCATGTAGAAATCGACGTTGAGCAGGTAACGCAGCACCGGCAACTGGCGGAACGTGCCGCCGGCAGCGGCCAGCCAACGGTCGGACCAGGTCACCGACAGGTAGATCCGCCTGGCTTCGCGCAGCGCCGGGCGGGAGGCGATGTCCCGGCTGAGGCTGTACAGCGCGTTGTCGGCGAAGGTCTTCTGCATCGTCAGCACCCGGCCATAGGCGAACGACAGCGACAGCGGCGCCAGCAGCGCAACCGCCAGCAGCAGCGGCAGCCGCCGGTGCAGCGGCGTCAGCCCCAGGTACGCCAGATAGGCCAGCAGCGTCAGCAGCACGCCGAACCCCATCAGGGTCCGCGCCCCTTCGTTGAAGTCACGGAAAATCAGCGTCATGCCCGGCACCAGCAGGGCCGACACCGGCACCGTCAGCACGCAGCCCACCCCCAGCAGCCAGGCTTTCCAGACCGGCTCCTCACGTTCCGCCAGACGCTGCCCCAGGCGGACCGCGCCGAGCAGCGCACACAGCGTCAGCGCCAGGGACAGCCAGAGCAATCCCCCCTCGAACAGCAGCGCGACCTTCTCCGTCACCCGTGCGATGTTGATGCCGACCTGCAGCGACGGGCTGGCGTCCCAGTTCAGCAACGCGGTGCGTGAGGCATCCGTGAACGGCCAGGCCGTGACGCCATAGATCAGCACCGCCAGCCCCAACTGCGAGAGTTTCCCGCCGAGCAGGCGCCCGATGCCGCTCCACGGCATGCGCAACTGCACGGCGCGGATCAGCTCCACGGCGCACAGTCCCAGAAACACGTTGAGGCTGATCTGATACAGCCCGGCCGCCACGGCCAGCAACGCCGCCGGCACCAGCCACCGCTGTATCCGCGAGCCGCTGCGCCAGGTGATCGCCCAGACCACCGCCGCCAGGCTCAGCGCCGTGGCCGGCCCGTCGTACTGATAGGACAGGTTCTGCAGCAGGAACGGGTTGTACCAGAGCGGCAACGGCACCAGGCAGGCGGCCAGGGTCGGTTGCGGGAAGTAATGGAAAGTCAGCCGGGTCAGGGCCCACGACACCGCGAGCGTGGCGAGCAGCAGCGGCAACGGGAAAATGTTCGGCGCAGCGCCGGTGAACGTCAGGGCCCCGTACAGCCAGTCGACGAACAGCCGCCCCTGCCTGGCCCAGGCATTGCCGGCGGCCAGCGCCCGCCAGTTGTCGTCGATGTAGGGGAAGTCGGCGAGGATCAGGGGCAGGACGTAGAGAAACGTCGCGAACAGGAAAAACAGCAAGACCTGCCGATGGCTCAGCTCTCGTTCGAGAAATGCGCTCGCCTTCATGTCCATGCCCCTGACCGCTACAGCTTGTGGATCCGGGGCAATCCCCGCCGCAGGGGGTTGCCTTGGGATTTGATCCCGCCGATGCGTCAGAAGTCGTTGATGGCGCCTCTTTCAGACTAACGGTTACCCTCCAATGGAGCCTCCGGTGGCGGCACTCGCCTTCGGCGGCGTCCGCACGGGATTGTTCTCGGCATCGAGCGTTTGCGCTGCGCCGCGTGAGACCTCGTACAGCCTGAGTTCGATCTCGCCGTCCCCCAGGATCTGCACGCATCGCCAATTCTGGGGAATGCGTGCGGAAGAGGCCGGCGAATGGTCCGACGTCACCCACCACACCCGCTTGGCGGTGTCCGGCAAGGCCGACAAGTCCTCCAGGAACAACCGGTCGCGCTCGGCGAAAATCAAGGTGGATGAACCGTAGCCGTTGGGGCGGTTGGCGGTGGTGGCGTCCCACGCCGGTTCATACAGCAGGGGTCGGATGCCGGACCGGCTGTAGTAGGCGACGCTGTAGTACCAGTAGCCGCCGTGGACGATGATCGCGTCGCCTTCGACGGAGCGCTCCCGGATGCTGGCCACGATCCGGTCCAGCGGATCGGCGGCTTCGTTGCGCGGATCATCCAGGTCATCCTGCTGGGTGTAAGCCGTGTTCAGGCCAACGCACTCAAGCCCCAGGATCAGAACGACCGCCGACCACGCCAGAACCCTCGATCGACGTGCCGCCTTGCCCACCGCCAAAGCGAGGATCATCACCTGCCCGATCGCCGCAAAGGCGATGTACCGCTCAACGAAGACCGGGAACGCGAAAGACGCCAGGAACACCGCCAGCAGCGGCACAAAGCTGTAGATGAACAGCATCGCGCCGAACCTCAGCCGGCTCCGATCCCCCTTCAGCACCCACAACGCCGACGCCACAAGCCCCGCGGGCACCAGCAGGTAGACCGGGCCGTACAGTCCGGCCCTGCTGTCCAGGGTCAGGAATCTCCAGATGGCGGACGGCAACGTATAGACCGTCGACTCGGGGATCCAGAAAATCTCACCGCCGGTCTTGAACGCCTCGGTGTTCACAAACACCTCGTCCACCAGGCTCAAGAGCCAGGGCACATACGCCAGCGCGATGGCCAGGTACGCGATCCACAGCCTGGGCCGCGAAAGGACATGCAGCGTGCTGTCGGCCTGAAACCTCAGAACAATGAGGTAGATGAAGTGCGACAGCACGCCAACGATCGCCAGATAGTGCGTGTACAGGGCGGCGGTCACGAGCAGGGCATAGCCCGCCAGATGCCGGTCCCGGGCGGTCCTGAGCCAATGCACGAGAAAAAGGGTCGCCCCCAGCAGCCAGACTGCCTCCAGCGCGTACATCCGCGCCTCCTGGCCGTACCGCACGGATATCGGCAACAGGGCCATGAACAGGCCCGCCAGTGCCGCCAGCCTCGGGGTGGTGATCAGGCGCATCAGCCAGATGCCCAGCGCGACGGCGACGACACCCGCCACGGCGCTCATGGCGCGAATCGCCAGCACGCTGTCGCCGAACGCCAGGATCCAGACATGAAGCATCAGGAAATACAGCGGGGGATGGACATCATGTCCCATGTGAAACCAGATCGCCGAGGGCGACTGTACGCTCACCAGCGCCGTGAAGGCTTCATCGGTCCACAGGTACGGAAGGCTGATGGCATAGAACCGAAGCCCGGCGGCCAAAGCCAGGATCAGCCAGATCGCCGCCCCTGACCCGAGAACAGACCTGTTCAATCCCCTCCACAAGGCTTGCATTCCCTTTTCCCTTTGGCTGGCGCGACGGATGGGATCCACACTAGGTGCGCTTCCCGATGCAGTCCACTGTAAGAACTAACAGGTCGGGAAAGAAAAGGCGTCGCAGGAAAGCAAAAGCCCCGGCCAAAGGACCGGGGCTTTCGTGTTTCAGGTGTCAGGGCTTACGACGCCGGACGCGCCGAGCCCTGCGACGCATCGCTCGGCTGCAGCTTGAACAGGTAGAACAGCGCCGTCAGCAGCACCAGGAACGCCGGCCCCACGTACAGCGCCACGCGGGTGTCCGGGAAGTACGCCATCAGGCCCACCACCAGCACCAGGAACGCCAGGGCGAACCAGGAGCTGACCGGGTACAGCCACATCCTGTACTTGAGGGCGGCACGCTCGCCGGCGCTCAGGCCTTGGCGGAACTTGAGCTGGGCCAGCAGGATCATCACCCAGGTCCAGATCGCGCCGAAGGTGGCGATGGAGGTCACCCAGACGAAGACTTTCTCCGGCACCAGGTAGTTGAGCAGCACGCCCAGCAGCAAGGCGAAGATCGACAGCAGCAAGGCACGGCGCGGTACGCCGTTGCCGGAGGTCTTGGCGAAGCCGGCCGGGGCCTGGCCGTTCTGCGCCAGGCTGTAGAGCATGCGCCCGGTGCTGAAGATGCCGCCGTTGCACGACGACAGCGCCGCGGTGATCACCACGAAGTTGATGATGCCGGCGGCGGTCTTGATGCCCAGGCGCTCGAAGGTCATCACGAACGGGCTGCCCTGGGTGCCGATTTCGTTCCACGGGTAGATCGACAGGATCACGAACAGCGCGCCGACGTAGAACAGCAGGATCCGCCAGAACACCGAGCCGATGGCGTCGGGAATGGTCTTCTGCGGGTTCTTCGCTTCGCCGGCGGTCAGGCCGATCATCTCCACGCCCAGGTAGGCGAACATCACCATCTGCAGGGACATCAGCACGCCCTGCACGCCGTTGGGCATGAAGCCGCCGTGGCTCCACAGGTTGGAGATCCCCAGGGCCACGCCGTCGTTGCCGAAACCGAAGGCGATGATGCCGATGCCGCCGAACACCATGGCGATGATGGTGACGATCTTGATCAGGGCGAACCAGAACTCGAACTCACCGAAGGCCTTCACCGCGATCAGGTTGATCGACCCCATGCTGACCAGCGCCGCCAGGGCCCAGATCCAGCGCGGCACATCGGGGAACCAGATGCCCATGTACACCGCCACGGCGGTGATTTCCGCCACGCAGGTCACCAGCCACAGGAACCAGTAGTTCCAGCCGGTGAGGAAGCCCGCCAGCGGGCCGAGGTAATCCTGCGCGTAGCGGCTGAACGAACCGGCCACCGGGTTGTGCACGGCCATCTCGCCGAGGGCGCGCATGATCACCAGGATCGCCAGGCCGCCGATGAGGTAGGACAGCATGATGGCCGGGCCGGCCATTTCGATGGCCTTGGCCGAACCGAGAAACAGGCCGACGCCGATGCAGGCGCCGAGCGCCATCAGGCGTATGTGCCGTTCGCCGAGTTCGCGTTTGAGCGGACCGCCTTGAGCGGTTTCGCCATGGGGCGGGTGATTGCCGACTGGCATGGATGACATCCTCGTCTTGTTTTTGGATATGACCACCGAGTGGCGAAGCGTCGGCCGATGGGCCTTCGCCTCCCGGATCCGCATCCGCTTCATGGGCGGATGCGTTGCGCAGGACGGGCCCGCAGGATCGGTGGGGCGTGCAGTATAGAAAGCCCGACACAGAAATTTTAGCTTTAAAAAACGGTAAAAACAGTCACATATCCTGCCGATCCATTCCTGCGCAGAGATGATGGTCTGTTTTTTTGCAGAAAATGTCGTAGCCGGAACGCCGCGCAGTATTGCACGGCACACGCCGCAGGGTCATACGCAGGCACGCCTGCGAACACCGGCACCTGCAACGATGACTGCACCGCTGCAAGTACGCCTGCGAGAACGACCGCAGGTGGTAACCCTCTATTTTCGGCATTGCAATATTCAATAATTCACCCGGCACCGCGAACAAAACAAGCACCAACTTTTGAACTATTAATCCTGAGTCCCAAAGTTAATCTGGATGCTCTAACTTGATCATGAGCACTTCAAATGAGCGAAACCAAAAGTTACTCAGGGCAACATTACGAATTAATAAAGAAGCGCATCGATCCAGTCTTCTCCGGCATGGCACTGCATCGCAGCCAGGCATTGCGAAACATCACGCCTGAGCGTGCCGCCTGGATGAGCCCTAAGAGCCCCCATATTCAACGGTCCCTCGCCGGCAGCAACGTAGAAGCGTGGAGCGCGCAGAACAGCGTCGACAAAATGCTTTCCGGTTTGAAGGACGCCCGCTCTTTCGGCGAAAAGCTGCTGAAGGAAAAGTTATGGGAGCAATACCGCATCGATGTCGATGCAAGAAACACCTACCTAAGACTTTATACCGCCGCAACCCATGGAGGGTTTAGATCAAGAACCATTTCGTTACTTGATGCGGCGCTGCAGAATTTCGCCTCTCACGAGACTTTCGCGCAAGGATCCGATTTTCTGATCAGAACCGACCCGGCCCGGGAGCTCTACGATGTTTCGCCCCTCGGCAAGGCAATCACCCTCGATCAGTTCAAGGCGGTGTGCCGGGAACTGGACATCGGCTCGCGCTACATGACCCATCTCAAGGAGGTGCTGCTCAACCGGGAGCCGGTGGCCTACACCTATCTGAAGAACGGCGTACAGAAAAGCCAGAAAGCGGCGTTGAAGGCCGCTGCGCAAATGGCCTTGGCGACAAGGGAAATCACGCGCGACGCCCACCTGCTCATCCGTGGCCTGCTGGCGGACCGGTCGGCCCTGGAACTCAATGGCCAACCGATGCAGGTCTTCGAGCTGAGCCTGTTGGGGACGCGGCTCACCGGCATTCTGGTCATCGCACCGAAACCGTCCGAGCAACAGGTTCCGCAGGCCCTGATTGCCTATGTTCCCCACGACCCACGCCACCCGCTCAAGCAATACCCGGACGGTCTCGCCTTCATCGAAGAGCTCATCTGGCAGTTGAGGGAGGACAAGACGCTTGCGTCCAACGGCCACAGCTATCAACAGTACTTCAGCCAATTCGTCGATCACGAACAGCGCGGTCATTTCCTTGCCGGGCTGGAACAGTACCTTGCGCCGCTGAAGTTCTACGGCCAGGAACCGAACGCCCCGCGCCCCGCCTGGCGCGAAGGGCCGCCCGACCTGCGGGCGCTGCGGTTCGGGCTGCTGCCCGTCACTCAACCCGTCTGGGAATATCTCTACCGGCGCCAAATCGACAAGATCCTCAACGACGCGCGTGTCATCGCCGTTTCGACCGCCGATGCGGACAGCAACGCACGTTGGGCGTGGTGGGACAACATCGGGAAAATCGCCCTGACGATTCTCAATGTGGCCGTCATGGTCGCGGCGCCCTTTGTCCCGGTGCTGGGCGAACTGATGCTGGCCTACACGGCCTATCAACTGACCAGCGACGTCATCGAGAGTGTGGTCGATCTGGCCGAAGACATCTGGCGCGAGGGGGCGGAGCACATTGTCGGCGTGGTCGGCGATGTCGTTCAGTTGGGCGCGATGGCGGCCGGCATACCGATCGCCCGGGCGTTCAAGCTCAAATTGTCCGCGATGGTCGACAACATGATTCCGGTGAGCCTGCCCAACGGCGAAACCCGTTTGTGGCACCCGGACATTCAGCCCTACGAGCACCGGGACCTGGTTCTGCCCCGCGACCTGACACCTGACGCCCAAGGCCTGTACCACCACGGGGGAGCCCAGGTGCTGCGCCTGGAGAACCGGCACCTGAAAGTGAAATG
This sequence comes from Pseudomonas sp. NPDC089534, assembly GCF_044749305.1. Taxonomy (NCBI): domain Bacteria; kingdom Pseudomonadati; phylum Pseudomonadota; class Gammaproteobacteria; order Pseudomonadales; family Pseudomonadaceae; genus Pseudomonas; species Pseudomonas sp. NPDC089534. The sequence continues at coordinate 54,084 of NZ_JBIVHR010000022.1, forward strand.
GGATCCGCAAAGCGGCCAGTACCGTGTCGAACACCCTTCCCGCCCCGACGCCTACGCGCCAACGCTCAAGCACAACGGCCATGGCGCATGGCGGCACGAAGGCGAAGACCCGCTCACCTGGGACAGCGCTGCGCTGATGCGCAGGCTGGGGCACAACACCGACGGGCTCACCGCCCAGCAACTGGAGGACATACGCCGGATCAGCGCCACCGATGTCGAAGCGCTGCAGCGCATGCACGCCGACGGCGCTCCGCCTCCGCTCCTGCTGGCCGACACCCTCAAGCGTTTCAAGGCGTTCGAGGATGTCGGCCTGATGAAACGGCAGATCCGCTCGGGTGCGGCACTCGACCCCTCGGCGCTCTGGTTTGCTCAAATGGTCACCGAGATGCCGGGGTGGCCGTCCGGGTGCGCCTTGAAGGTGTATCGCAACCCCGCCCTGGAGGGTGAATTCCACCTCTATGGCAATGCCGGTGCCCGACCGCAACAGACCTTGTCCATCGGCCTGGCGCAGGTGATGGAAGGCAAACTGCCGGAGGCGGTGAGCCGGTTCCTGAACGATGCCCAACTGCAAGGGCTGCTCGGATCCGCCGTGCCCGCAACCGACCGGGTGCAGACACTGCGCGATCGTCTGGCGCAGATGATTGCCCCTCGTGCGCAACGGATTGCGGACTACACCTACGGTTTCCGCGAGCAGAGCCGGGACTTGCACGTTCAGCGGTTGCGGCATCGCTACCCTGACTTGCCCGTGGCCGTCGCCGAACGGTTGATCGCCGGCGCCCCGCCTGCCGCCCTGGACGCCTTGGGCAGCGAAGGACGCCTGCCGCTGGACTTCAAGGTCCAGGCCCGTGAATGCGCATTTGAGGTTCGCCTCTCCCGGGCCTACGAAGGGTTCTACAAGGAGAGTCCGCTGCCGGTCGACACGGAGCGCCTGGCCCTGAACACCGTGATGGGCAACAAGGCCCTCAAGGATGTGCGCATCGAAATACGCGACGACCATCCCGACAACCCGCTGCGTTGCGCCGCCGGCGCTGAGGACGCCCGTCATCGGCGCGTGCTGCTGCGTGACGACCAGGGACGCTACGCCGTCCTCGACGGCGACCGCAGCCCGCTGTTCGATGCCCGAACGCTGTACGAAGCGCTTCTGCAGGCCATGCCCAAAGGCTCGCCATCGGGCCTCCAGCCAGGCCAGGGGCCGTACCTTCGCAAGTGGCTCATGGATAAGACCGCCCTGCCCGAAGAACGCCGCAAAGCCCTGCTGACAGCGCCCTTTCGTCCCGTGGCAGCCGAAGAGACGCACTGGATGCTGCGCATCTGGTCCTGGTTCCGTCGCCCCACCCGAGCGCTGACGCCTCTGGAACAGCGCGTGCGCAACCTATACCCGCGATTGACCGATGCGGAGCGCGACACATTCATACGCTCCCTGCCTGCCGGGGCCGACCCCATGGCAGTGGTGAAAGGCCTGGAGGTCCAGTTGAGCACGCTTGAGTCGCTGCTCGACAACTGGCGCGAGAAAATGGCCCCCAGCTTGCCTGACGAGCCGTCGATTCCGCCCAGGGATGTCAAAGACATCGCCGACAAGTTGATGGCCTGCTTCCGACGGGAGTCCAGGGTGTTCAAGGAGCGCAATGTCCGTTTCGACAGTGGCTACTCCCTGGACCTGTCGGCGGATACGTTCGGGTTCAACCTGGAGAAGTGGTGGAAACGACTGCCTGACATCAAGGAGTACCTGGATCAGGTCGGCGTGCTGAACCTGGACAACTTGAGATTCTCCGAGCGTTCCGGCGGCCTGCTCAAGGACTTCCCCCGGCTGCGCCGCTTCAGCGCCCGCAACTGCGGGCTGACGCAGGTGCCTGAAGCGGTCTACGCAATGAGGGAATTGCAGGTCCTGCGCCTGTCCGACAATGCGATTGCCCTGACGGACAGGGCCGTGGAGCAGTTGGGCTTTCTGACCCGCCTGCAGACCCTGAGGCTGGACCGCAACCCGTTGCTCAAGGCTCCCGACGTGACCAACATGCGCCACCTCACGACGCTGTCGCTTCGCGATAGCTCCATCACGGACTGGCCGGCCGGACTGCTCAAAGGCCATCGTCCCCGCGGACTCTTCACCGACCTGAGCGGAAATCAGCTCCTGACCGTGCCTCAGGTCACGCCCGGTTCTCCCCAAGCGTGGATCGTGGCCCGCGCCCGCATCTCGGTATCGCGGCTGTCGGCGGACCTGCGTGAGCGGCTGTTCGAGTACCGCGACGCCGCAGGCAGGCCGCGCCAGATCACGATTGCGGCCCTGGCCGACGATGCCTTGGCCAAATGGCCGCTGGAGAGCGACTCATTGATGTGGAACGCCGACTCCAATGACCTGGGAGCCTATCGCGAGGAAGCCTGGCACAACCTGATGAACGAACCGAACAGCACCGGCTTTTTCAGGATCATCGACAGCCTGACGCAATCCGCCGACTTCATCGCCGGGGGAGAGACCCGCACCCGGCTGTCGCGCCGGGTCTGGGACCTGATCGATGCGATGGATCTGGATACGCCCCTGCGCGAACAGCTGTTCGAAACGGCCGAGAATCCCACGACCTGTGCCGATGCCAGTTCCGAAGTGTTCAACACCATGGGGGTGCAGGCCCTCGCATCCCAGGCGTATTCCTATTCGACGTCTGCCGAAGAACTGGAGCGCAAGCTCGTGACGCTGGCCAAGGGGGCGGCACGCCTGAGCCGGGTGAACGACATCGCCCGCGCCGATGTCCTGACGCGTGCGAGCAGAGCGGAGGAAGTCGAAGTCTATCTGGCCTATCAGACCGGTCTTTCCCGGCGCCTGGGCCTGCCCTGGCAATCCGAGCGCATGCTTCACGGGGAGATCGCCGGCGTCGGCCGCGCATCGGTCAACGAGGCCTACCGGACGGTCCTCTCCCTGGAGGCCGGCGACGGACTGGTCAATGCCATGCTTGAGCAACCGTTCTGGGAAACCTACCTCGAAGCCACCTACAACGATCTGCTGGAAATCAATGACAGAAACTTCGAACGGCGCCTGAACACGCTTGAGGTCCGGCGCCGCAACGAAGCGATGGCGGACGCCGGCTACGAGACGCTGCTGCGGGAACTGGGTTACGAAAGGCTGGAATCGCGCCGGGAACTGACGCGCACACTGCTGAAAAAGCACGATCCGCAAAGCGACGGCGGCTCCTCGGCCCCGTAATCCTGCGCAACAAGGGTGTCGCCCGGTCGGCCCGGGCGGGCGGCACATGCGCACGTTCATCTCATCACAAATTTTTCACCTGTCCCAACAGCCGTCTAAGCTTCAGACAAGTCCGATCAATCTGCGTGAATGGATCAATCGACTATGGGCGCTTTGCTGCAGACCGATTCGAGTGAAAACGTGATTCCGACTGACCGTGTGGATCAAGCGCCTGTCCCTGAAAAGCCTCCCCGCAGCCGTACCCGGCACGGCTGGAAGGCGTTCTGGCTGTTACTGCTGATCATCGCCGTGGTGGTGGGCCTGGCGGCGACCAAGGAAATGCGCACCTCGCGCTTCCAGTCCCGTGAGGTCAGCCAGTACGCGGCCTCCCTGACCTACAGGCTGGAGCCCGGTCCCAGCGAGGCGATCCGCTATCCGGGCAACGGGCCGTTCGACCTGCGCCTGGGCTACAGCGCCCTCGACGAATTCCTGCCGCGCCTGCTCAAGCGCGACTACGTGATCACCGAGCAGACCCGCTTCTCGCCGGCCCTGCTCGGCTACACCGACAAGGGCCTGTTCGTGCCCTACTCCGAGAAGATCCAGGCCGGACTGTCGATCACCGACTGCCGCGCCGCGCCGCTGTACCAGTACAACTATCCGCAGCAGCTGTACTCAAGCTTCGGCTCGATCCCGCCAGTGGTGGTCAACAGCCTGCTGTTCATCGAGAACCGCTTCCTGCTCGACCCGAAACAGCCCCTGGCCAACCCGGCGGTGGACTGGCCCAGGTTCGGCATGGCCGCCTGGTCGCAGGTGGCGAAGATGCTCCACCTGCCCGGCCAGTCCGCCGGCGGCAGCACATTGGCCACGCAACTGGAGAAATACCGCCACTCGCCCGACGGCCTGACGGTGTCGGGCGCCGAGAAGATCCGCCAGATGATTTCCGCCAGCGTGCGGGCCTATCAGGCCGGGCCTGAAACCCTGGAGGCGCGGCAGAACATCATCCGCGACTACCTCAACAGCGTGCCCCTGTCGGCGGTGCCGGGCCACGGCGAAGTGCACGGCATGGCCGAGGGCCTGCGGGTCTGGTACGGCAGCGACTTCGCCGAGGCCAACGAACAGCTCAACAGTTCCGCCACCGACGCGAAGACCCTGGCGGCCAAAGGCCTGGCCCTGCGCGAGATGCTCTCGCTGATGATCGCCCAGCGCCGCCCCTCCCATTACCTGACCAAAGGCCGCGAGGAGCTGGCCGACCTCACCGACAGCCACCTGCGCCTGCTGCGCCAGAACGGCGTGATCGACGCCCCGCTGGCCGAAGCCGCGCTGGCCAGCAAGGTGGCCTACCGCGACTGGCAGACCCAGCCGACTATCCAGCCGATCGAGACCAACAAAGGCATCAGCGTCGCCCGCAGCCGCCTGGCCACGATGCTCAACCGGCCGCTCTACGACCTCGACCGCCTCGACCTGTCGGCCACCAGCACCCTGCAAGGCGATCTTCAAACCCAGGCCACCGAGTACCTGAAAAAACTCGCCGACCCCGAGTTCGCCAAGCAGATCGGCCTGATCGGCGAGCGCCTGCTCACGCCCACCAGCACCACCCAGGTGCGCTACAGCTTCACCCTGTTCGAGCTGACCCCGGACGGCTCGCGGGTGCGGGTGCAGACCGACAGCACCGACCAGCCCTTCGACATCAACGAAGGCAGCAAGCTGGAACTGGGCTCCACGGCCAAGATGCGCGTGCTGACCACCTACCTGCAGATCATCGCCGAGCTGCACGACAAGTACGCCGGCATGGGCGTGCCGGAACTGAAGAAGGTCGACGTGCCCGACCAGGACCGCCTCAGCCGCTGGGTGGTGGACTACCTGATCGAGAACAAGGACCGCGACCTCTCGAAAATGCTCGGCGCGGCCCTCGACCGCAAGTATTCGGCCAGCCCCGGCGAGGCGTTCTTCACCGGCGGCGGCCTGCACGTGTTCCACAACTTCCGCAAGGAGGACAACGGCCGCATGCCGACCCTGCGCGATGCCCTGCGCGAGTCCATCAACCTGCCGTTCATCCGCCTGATGCGCGACCTGGTGCGCTACACCACCTATTCCGGCCCCAACAGCAGCGCCGAGCTGCTCAAGGACGACCGCGACCCGAGGCGCCAGGAATACCTGGCGTCCTTCGCCGACCGCGAAGGCACCTCGTTCCTGCTCAAGTTCTGGAAGAAGTACCGCAACAAGGACACCCAGGCGCGCCTCGACACCTTCCTCGACAGCATGCGCCCGACCCCGATCCGCATGGCCGCCGTGCACCGCTACCTGCTGCCCAACGCCAGCCAGGAAGACTTCAACACCTTCGTGCGCTCGCACCTCAAGGGCGCCAAGCTCACCGAGAAACTCACCGACGAGCGCCTCGAACGGCTCTACCTGGCCTACGGCCCCGGCACCTACGACCTGCCGGACCAGGGCTTCATCGCCAAGGTGCACCCGCTGGACCTGTGGATGATGGGCTACCTGCTCAACCACCCGGACGCCGACTTCAGGCAGATCGTCAAGGCCAGCCAGTTCGAGCGCCAGGAAGTCTACAGCTGGCTGTTCAAGAGCAAGCACAAGGGCGCCCGCGACAGCCGCATCCGCACCATGCTGGAGATCGAGGCGTTCCTGGAGATCCACCAGCGCTGGCAGAAGGTCGGCTACCCCTTCGACCACCTGGTGCCGTCCCTGGCCACCGCCATCGGCAGCTCGGGCGACCGTCCGGCGGCGCTGGCCGAACTGATCGGCACCATCCTCAACGACGGCGTGCGCATGCCGACCCTGCGCATCGACAGCCTGCACTTCGCCGCCGACACGCCGTATGAGACCCGCCTGGTCAACGACCCGCACGTCGGCAAGCGGGTGATGCCGTCCGAAGTGGCCACGGCCATGCGCGAGGCCCTGTCCCAGGTGGTGGACTCGGGCACCGCCAAACGGGTGTCCGGCAGCTTCAGGCTGGCCGACGGCAGCCCGCTGACCATGGGCGGCAAGACCGGCACCGGCGACAACCGCATCGAAGCCATCGGCTCCGGCGGGCGCATCCTGAGCTCCAAATCGCTCAACCGCACCGCCACGTTCGTGTTCTACATCGGCAGCAACCATTTCGGCACCCTGACCGCGTTCGTGCCGGGGCGCTCGGCGGAGAACTTCACCTTCACCTCGGCCCTGCCCGTGCAGGTGCTCAAAGGCATGGCGCCGATCCTGACGCCGTACCTGCAACCGGGGACGAATACCCAGTGCCACCCGGCCGAAACGCCGACCGTAGCCACGGCGGGGGCCCGCTAGACCTCCGAATCCCAGATCACCGTGACGTTGCCGGCATAGCGTTTGGCCTGACCGGGTTGCAGCATCCCTTCGACATAGCTGCGCGGCACTTCGAAATGCAGGGTGCCCGGCGTGCGGTCCAGGAACCGCCCCGGATGAAACACCGGAGCGTTGGGGTCGGCCGACAGCGGCTGGCGGCGCACCGGCCGGCCGTCGCTGTCCGTGATGCTGTCGGGCAGGCTGACACTCAGGAACACCTGCGCGTGCGCATCGCCGCCTTCCGACCCGCGCAAGCCGCAGGACTGCACCCCGCCGTGCTGGCATTCGAAGAACATCTTGAACCGCGACGACGACGTGATGCTGAAGGTCTGGTCGCGCAGCAGCCGCTCCGGCTTGCGCCCCTGCTGCAGCCAGGCCATCCAGCCGCCCTGCGGCACCAGCGCGACCTTGTTGCCGCCGGGCGGAATATCGACCTTCAGGACGTGCTGCACATCCAGCACGAAGCGAAAGGTGATCGACGCGTTGTCGGGCAGCAGGTTGTCGCCGGTGTCGAAATCCATGCCCGGCCCCACGCCGTAGGTCAGCTCGCCCGTGTAGAGGCCGGCCGACATTTTCAGCGGATCCGGCGTCTGCAGCTCATAGGCCACATCCAGGTAGCTGTAGGTCATCCAGGGAATCGTGAAGGCGGTCTGCTTGGCGCAGGTGCCCGCGACAGGCGTGAACCAGAAGAAGCGGTAGTTATCGTCGCCGGCGAGCGCCACCGCGCCCGGACGGCACGGCGACGGCGCAACGACCCAGCCCAGGCCTCCCCACAAGGTATTGTGCGCATCGTTGGGGATGCCGTGGTCGCCGGTCAGGTTGGCGGCCGTGTCGCTCAGCACATACTCGGAACCGAATCCGCCGATGCGCATCCCCACGTTCGCGGTCTCCCCGGTGAACACATGCCTGACCACCAGGTTGCGCCACTGCGCAGGAAAATTGAACATGGCCCCGTTGCGCCCGGAGCCACCCGGCTCCACCGCCTGCACCGAGCTGAAGCGCAACGGAATCCGCAGGCCCGACATCGGCTTGCAATCGTAGGAAATGATGGCGCAGTAACCGCTCTGCGGCGTCTGGTTGACGAACGCGTTGGCCTGCGGGTTGGACGGATCAGGGATATACACTGCACGGATTTCCTGGGTCAGCCCCTGCGCCGCCGTCGACAGCAGCCAACCGCACAGGCCGATCTGCCATTTCGCCTTGTTCAACGGTGAAGTCATGGTTCAGCTCCCTGCTGAGCAAACGGTTCTCTGCACGGCGGCAATCAGCCCGCCGGTGCCGCCGCGTTGAAGATGATGTTGACGCTGCCGTAGTAGTCGCCCGGCTTGTAGCCGCCGGCCTGCGCCCTGGGTGTGATCTCAAGGAGCACACGCTTGCCCGCCACCGCTTCCTCGCGGGACACCACCTGACGGGGAACCGGGTTGTGGCTCAGCTCCGTGCCGTTGAAGCTGACGAGCAGGCTGATGTCGTCACGGGCGTCCTGCCCGCTGGACAGGACGGGAAAGCTCTCCAGGCGTGCCTCGATGGCGCTGCTGTCGGTCTTGACGTCGAACTGCTTGCGCAGGCCGCCCAGGGTCGATGTGGAAAGGTGCCAGGGCAGGTTCTGGGGAAGGTGGATCCAGTCCGTTTCACTGGGTATCACATAGAACTCCAGGGCCGGGATGTCGACGGACACTTCGAAGAGACGCTTCTCCTGCGCCGCGGACGCCGCACCGGCCAACGACACCGAAATGCCGGCGGACGCGGCAAAGAGCAATTGCTTGGACATGTCATTTCCCTTGCATCGATAAGGAAGCCGTCTCCCTGACGGCGTCGCGCACCGGCCGGCGCCGTTCAGCCTGCCGGTGCCGTGGCGTTGAACAGCAGCAGGACGTTGCCGCTGTAGTCGCCGGCCTTGTAGCCGCCGGCCGGCACGACCGGGTCGATTTCCAGCGGCACCCGCTTGCCCGCCGCCGCCTCGGCCTTGGTCAGCACCTGGCGGAAGCCCGGATCGGCGCTCAGCTCGACGCTGTTGAAGCGCACGCGCAGGGCGATCTCCTCCCCCGCCCTGCCCGTCGACAGGTACGGCACGCTTTCCAGGCGCGCCTCGATGGCGCTGGTGTCGTGCCGGACGTCGAAGTTCTTGCTGAACCCGCCCAGCGTCGAGTCCGGGTAGTTCCATGGCAGGACCTGCTGGCGGTGGATCCAGCCAGGCTCCGCAGGCAGGACGTAGAAGGCGCGGGTGGGCACCGTCACCGACACGTCGATTTCCAGGGTCTCCCGGGCCGCCCAGGCCTCGGCGCCCGGCCAACCGGCCACGGCCGCCGCCAGGGCGATGGCGCATCGCTTATTCATAGGCACTCCCTGCGTTCACCGGCTCACGACCTTGATGTCCTGCTTGCGTTCGCCCTCGACCAGCCTGAAGCGGTACTCGCGCCCCTTTTCCTTGTCGAACCCGAAGGTGCGCCCGGCCATGACGTGGTGCTTGACCGTGGCGCCGCAGTCGGCCTCCTCGGTCAGCGAGCAGCTCTTGAACTCGTCGACCACCAGCACCGTGTTGCCGTTGTTGCGCACCTCGTAGCGGCCGTCGGTCTCGTTGAGCTGCGTGTCGAACCGCGCATCGGCCGGCCGCACGAAAAACACCGTGCCGAACCCGGTCATCACGTTGACGCCCGCCGACAGGGTCTTCTTGTAGGCCTCGCGTTCCTCGCCGGACACCACAAAGTCGTCCTCCTTCTCCGGCACCACCGGCACGAAACGCACCCGGAAGTAGCGTTCGCGGTCACGCTCGCCCATGTACAGCAAGCGTGTGCCCTGCATCCCTTGGGCGGGAACGATCAAGCGCGCCGGGCTGGCCATCAGCCCGTTGCGCGAGGCGCCGTCGGAGGCGGCCCGGACCGGGACTTCCCTGGGCGTGCCGTCGCCGTCGTAAATGATCTCCAGCACGTTGACCTTGACGAACGCGGTGCTGTCGCCGCTGTTGAACACCCTTTTCAGGTAGGTGCTCTGGCTGCCGTCCAGATAGTCGTACACGGTGCCGACATTGATCTGCGGGCCCGCGTCGGCCCCTGCGCAGAAGCCGCCGAACACCCACAGCAAACTCAGACGCTTCATCGTCTTCGATCCTTTGAGAATGGGAGGGAAGAACCCGGAATTCACACTTCCGAGTCCAGAATGATGGTGACGCCGCCCTGGAACGTGCCGCCGTAATTGAGCAACCGGTCGATGGCCTGTCCCTGACGGGGAACGAGAAAACGCAGGACACCCGCTTTTCGGTCAATGTAGCGGGCGGGCTCGAAGGGCCCGATCCACGTGTTGTGCATCAACGTGCCCGTCCACCCATCGGCGCCGCCCGGACCTGCGATGCCGCCCGGGACGGTGAGGCGCACCTCAAACTCGGAACTCCCCCCCTGGCCGTTGCCGAAGATGCAGGGCCCTCCGGTGGACCAGCGGCAAACCAGCATCACCTTGAAACGCGACGAGGCGGACAGGAAGAACATCTGGTCACGGTATATCTCCACAGGCTTCTGGCCCGACTCCAGCCAGCGCTGCCATCCCCCCGCCGGCTCCATCACGACCTTGTCGCCGCCGGGGGGCAGCTCGGCCTTGAGGGTGTGCTGCACGTCCAGCACGAAGTCCAGGGTCAGGGCGTTGTCATCCGGCACCAGCGAGCCCATTTCGAAACCATCGAATCCGGGCGAAGGCCCCAACGTATAAGTCAGCGAGCCGGTGTATTCGCCGGACGACATCCCCAGCGGATTCGGCGTGCGCAGTTCGTAGGCGATATCGAGGCCGTTGAAGGACATCTGCGGTATCCCGTAGGCCGCCTGTTTTCTGCAGGTTTGCTGGACAGGGGTTCTCCAGAAGAACCGGTAAGTGGCGGGCGTGTAGGCCCCGACGCCGCTGACCAGGCAGGGCGATGGCGCATTGACCCAACTGGAGCCCCACAGCTTCTGGTGCCCCTCAAGGATGTCGGTCACCCCCACCAGGCTGGCGGCCGACTGGCTCAGCACATAGGTCGAACCGATGCCGCTGATGCGCACCTCGACGGTTGCGGTTTCACCGGTATCCCGATGGGTGACCGTCAACTGCCGCCAGTCGGCGGGAACCCTCACCCCCACCGGTTCGCCGACCGGGAGCGGCCGGTTGGAGTCGAACCGGATCGGCGTCTGGATACTGAACATGCCGTAGCGCTCGCACTCCGCCGGGTATGTGGCGCAGTAGCCGCTGTTCGGCGTCTGGTTGACGAACTCATTCTTGTTCGGCTGCGAAGAGTCGGGCTGGAACTTCGCCCTGATCTCCTGGTTCGCCGCCTGCGCCGAAGACAGTCCCAACGCCGCCGTCAGGCACACGCCACTGATCAATCCTTTCATCGCTCAACCCGCCTTCTGCTCAGTGGCCGTCACGTCGGCCAGGGTGTCCGGCGTGCAGCGCAGATCCCCGATCATCAACACATTGTTTTCGCTGCGGTGGTCTTTCTCGTTCAGCCGGAACTGGCACAGCAGGTTGTTTTCCCGGCGCACTTCCAGCGTCGGCGAGCCGGCGTTCATTTCCATGGAGAAGAACCCGTCGACTTCCGTGACGCCGCGGCTGGCGTGGTTGATCACATGGTGGCCCTTGAGCGGGCGGCCCTGTCCGTCCACCAGACGGCCGAGCACGGTCAGGGTCTTCATCACCCGGATCTGGCGGTAGTCCACGCCGCCCTTGTTCAGGTGGTAACGGGTGCGCGCCGGGGCGATGGTCGCCGCCGGCACATGGGTGCCTTCGAAGTCGAAGCTCACGGAACTGTTGCGGTACGCGGTCAGCGGGATGAAGTTGCGCCCCGGCTTCAACGCCGCACCGCCGCCGCTCAGGTCGTCCGCCCGCAGGATGACGTCCTCGATGTCCGATTCCACATCGACGATCATTCCCGCACCGCGCATCTCGTATTCACTGGTCATCAGCATCTTCTGCCCGCCCACCACCAGGGTGCTGTCCAGGTTCAGGCCCCCGGTGAAATTGTTGTTGTAAGAGGAACGCTGGACGAAACCGTCGCCGTTGACCGTGTCGGTGCGGAAATTGGCCAGGCTCGACAGGCCCAGGCCGTAGGTGTCGCTGAGCGCCGTCACCGAAACGTTCTGCAGTACGTGGTCCCGGAAGTCCTTGCGCCAGCCGAGCGAGGCATTGTTGTCCCGCCCGCCTTCACGGGCAGTGCGTGAACCCAGGCTGCCGGTCAATTGCTGCCCCGGTGCGCCGATCGCCAGGTTCAGGCTCAGGTCTACACCGCGGTTGCGGTCCTGGCCGCTGCTGTAGCTGCCCGGCCGGTCGAACAGCGACAGGCGCCAGTTGGCATCGTTGCCGAACAGCACCGAGCGCCGGCTCCAGCCGAGGTCGAGCCCCACGCCGTCGACATTGCCTTCGCTGTGGGCCACCCGCGCATTCAGCGAGTTGCGCTGGTCGACCCGGTGGTTGACCGCCAGCGACGAGTTGCTGGTCTGGCCGATGAACACGTTGCGCTGGCGCACCCGCGTCCCGTCGGGCAGGGTCTCGTAGAGGTCGGTGGTGTCCAGCCAACTGCGGGTGTGGCTGACAATCACACTGCCGGCCCCGTAGCTGTACAGGCTCTGCAGGTCCAGGCCGGTGCCGTGATCCTGGGTCTGGTAGGCGTTGGCGTACAGGCTGAGGCGGTCGGCCAGGGTCCAGTCGATGGAGGCGCCGTACTGCAGCTTTTCCCGGATCTGGCGCGCCGACAGCCCGAGGATCACCCGCGGGTGCGCAAGGTAGTTGACCGACGCCCCGGCCGTGGCATCGCCGCTGGCCTGCCGGTCCCAGTTGCTCAGCAGCTTGCTTTCCTCGCCGGCGAACAGGTTGTAGCGCCAGCGCTCGTCGAGGTTGCGCCAGTTGTTCGGCTTGTAGACCAGCTCCTGGGTGCTGGACGTGATCTGGCCGTCTTCGACCAGGCGCACCTCCACCTCATAGATGCCGCCGGGCAGCGGCCGGGTGTCGAGGGTCTGCAGGCCGGCGGGCACCGACTGGGTGTTGATCAGCAAGCCGTCGCGGAAGATCTCCACCGATCCCTGGCGGTTGGCCGTGACGTAGATCGGGTAGACGCTGGGCATGGCGCTGTTGATGGCCAGGCTGTCGGAGCTGCCGTACATCACGCCGACCGCCGTGTCGGGGCTGGTGCCGAACGTGCGGGGCTGGCGGGTCAGGCCTTCGGAATTGGGGGTGAAGTAGCCCAGGCGAAAGAAACTGCCTTGCAGTTCGCGCTGGGTATAGAGCTCATGCACGGCGTGGTACAGCTTGTCGTCCGGGCCGCCCATGCGGGCCATCTGCATGTTGAACGTCTGGCTCCAGTTGCCCAGGCTGCCGCTGGCCTCAAGCCCCAGGCGACCGCCCGTGTCCTGGCCCTCGCCGCCGTTGAGGTTGAGCTGGTTGCGCAGCATCAGGCCGCTGCTGCCCTCCTCGGGCTGATCGTGGTAACGCTTGGCTTCGAGGTCGCGTTCGGCATCGCGGGTCAGGATCGAGACCAGCGAACTCTGCAGGTTGTAGTGCACCGCCAGCACCTGATCCGGGCAAGACCCGGTGCAATCCCCCAGCGGCACGCCGGCCTTGAGGTAGGCGGCCCATTTTTCCCGCTCGGCGGGGCCGTAGCGGTTCTCGCTGGTGTCGGTGAATTCGAGGAGCGTGATGCGGTCGTCGCGCGACAGCACCACCAGCGCCTCGCCCAGGGGTTGCTGATCGAGCTCGACCCGGACCGCCAGCGGCACATCAAAAAAGTGCTCCTCGAAATCCGCCGGCAAGCCCTTGGCTTGCGCCAGCAGACCGCGAGGTGTCGTACCCAAGGAAACAGGGGCCGCCGCCACGCTGCCGCAAAACAGCAACGCGAACGCAACCGCGATGGGTGTCATCGGGAACATGAACTCTTACTCTGATTTCGAACGGGTTGGAGTCCGGCGGGACAAACCGGTCGGTTCGTCCCGCCGAAAACGTTACTGAGCAGTCAGCGCAGATCGCCCGATCAAGGCGTGATCACAGGAGGGACAGCGTCAAACGTCATGGCGACGACACCGGTGTAATCGCCCGGCTGGAAGTTGTTGCCTTTGGCGCTGATCTTCAGCGGCGCACGGTAATTGACATCGGACTCGGATTCACCGACCACCATTTGCGGGGTCTGGTTGAGCTCCTTATTGTTGAACTCAACTTTCAGGTCGATGACTTCGTTTCCGTAGATCAGTTGCGGAACGCTTTCAAGGCTTGCGTGAACCGAACCGTTGTTATTGCGCACGTCGAAGAAACCATTGACTTCGCGCATCTTGCCGGTGCTCGGCTGATAGCTCATGTCCTGATCCTTGTTGACCAGGTCGAAGTCGGTCGGAACCACATAGAAACCGTTGGTGGGAACATGGGCGATCAGACTGATCGAGTGGCGGGCCTCGCCAGCGGCGAACGCCACGGAGGAGCCCAGCGCGAGAACGGCCAGTGGAGTGGCGATTGCGAATTTCTTGAACATCATTTCAGTACCTGTCTCTATAAGGTTTTCGGTTCATTGAAAGTTGCAAAAGAACTAAAACCGTCATGAGCAGCTTTATATCCGCAGAACTTCCAACGCCGAACAATGTTCAAGCAATTCATCTTGGAAGTAAGCAGGCAAGTTCCCACAGGGGCGTAGCCCGCGTGCCACAGGAGCAGAAAGAAAAATACTGGAAAATTCAAAAAAACACTGAGCAACTGTAAGAGGCAGACTACACGGAGCCACTTCCTAAATTAAAACCTGCGCAAACGCCTCAGCAACTTCTGTCAGACGGATATGACACTTTCAATAAATAAAGGCGATAACGGAAGTTTTAGAGAGTTAACACTAATTCATGTTTTTTTGCCTCCGCCTTCGGCTTTTCATCAGATGACGAAATCGCCATTTCAAATGACATTTTTGCCACCCCTCTCTTGATCGACAGACAGGCCGTCGGTCGGTCGCTCTTGCAAAAACCAAAAGATATATCTTAAGTTGTATCTAAACACGACGAGAGAAGACCCAATGAGAGACCATCATTCCCCCCACCGCGAACACGGCAACGGCCACGACGGCTTCGAAAGGCGTCCCGGACGCGAACGCGGCGGCCGCGGCCCGCGGGTGTTCGCGCCCGGCGACCTGAAACTGCTGCTGCTGGCGCTGATCGCCGAGCAGCCCTGCCACGGCTATGACCTGATCCGCCAGATCGAAGGCATGTTCGACGGGGCGTACAGCCCCAGCCCCGGCGTGATCTATCCGACCCTGACCTTCCTGGAGGAAAGCGAACTGATCCTGGGCGACGCCGAAGGCGGGAAAAAGCGCTACAGCGTGACCGACGCCGGCCGTCAGTCCCTGAGCGACCAGGCCGTCGCCCTCGAAGGCGTGCGGGTGCGCATCGATGTGAGCAAACGTTCGCTGCGCGGCCATGACCGCCCGGCGCAGATCCACGAAGCGGTGCACAACCTGCGCCACGCCCTGCAAATGCACCACGGACGCTGGAGCCCGGAAGAGATCCAGCGCGTCGCCGCCCTGCTCAACGACACCGCCAAGGCCATCGTCGACGGCCCGGCCGTCCAACCCGTTCAGGAGACAACCGAATGACTGAAGTGACCGCGCCAACCATCCACCGGGTCATGCACGAAATCAAACGCCGTCGCCTGCAAGTGCTGCGGGTGGTCGACCTGACCCCACGCATGCGCCGCATTACCCTGGGCGGCCCGGAGCTGGCTGGGTTCGTCAGCCTGGGCACCGACGACCACGTCAAACTGCTGTTCCCGCAGAACGCCGAACAGGCCGCCGCGCTGGAGACCCTCGTGCTCGGCGCCGGCAAGGACAACGGCCCGATGCCGGAAATGCGCGACTACACCCCGCGCCGCTACGACCTCGACACGCTGGAGCTGGACATCGACTTCGTCCTGCACGGCGACGGCCCCGCGTCGACCTGGGCCGAGCAGGCCAGGCCCGGTCAGTTCCTGCACATCGGCGGCCCGCGCGGTTCGATGATCGTGCCGGACATCTTCGACAGCTACCTGCTGATCGGCGACGAAACCGCCCTGCCCGCCATCGCCCGGCGCCTGGAAGGCCTGGCCGCCAACCGCAAGGCCCTGGTGGTGGTCGAGGTGGAGAACGGCAAGGAACAGCAGACGCTGGAAAGCCCGGCGCAGGTCAACGTGATCTGGGTGCTGCGCGAAGGCGGCAAGGACAACCTGCTGGCCACCGTCCGCCAGTTGCAGGTGCCCAAGGGCGATCTGTACGCCTGGGTCGCGACGGAAACCAAAGTCTCGCGGCAGATCCGCCGGGTGCTGCTCGACCAGCACGGGCTGGACGAACAGTTCGTCAAGGCCGTCGGCTACTGGCGCGCCGAGGGTTGCGAAGCGGAGTGAGGCCCAACTGCTGGCGATGGTGGGATGCCTGACACATCGATGCCGGATGTGCCGTCGTCATCGCCGGCAGGCTGGCTCCCACAGGGCGCTCGGTTGGACGCAGCATTTGCGGTCACCGCAGAACAAATGTGGGAGCCGGCCTGCTGGCGATGGCGTCAGTCCAGGCCCCGCAAGCCCCGCCCCTTCCAGCGGTCGATCCCGATCACCGCCAACGCGATCAGCACGAAACCCGCCAGAATCCCCCCGGCATTGATGAACACCTGTGGATAACCCAGCGTCGCCACATCGATGAACGGATACGCATACGCCCCCAGCAGATGCCCGCGCCACAGCGCATAGGCGAAGTACCCCAGCGGGTAGATCAGCCACAGCGGCAGGTGCTTCAGGCGCAGCGTCCCCTTGGGCACGCAGCACCACCAGTACGCCAGGAACAGCAGCGGCATCACATCGTGCAGCAGCTCATCGGCGATGAACTGCCAGCCCTGCGGGTGCCACAGGTGGCGCAGCAGAAGGCTGTAGGCGAGCCCCACCACCGCAATGCTCACCGCCACCGCACCGCTGACGGACGGTTGCAGGAACCAGCGCCGGGCGGCGGATTCGCGGCGGGTCACCGCGCAGGTCAGCACCGTCGCCGCCAGTGTGTTGGTGAGGATCGTGAAGTAACTGAAGTAGCTCACCACCCCGCCCAGCAGGCTGGCGCCGACGCTCCAGCGCGCGAACAGGATCAGGTGCAGCTGAATGCCCAGGCCGCCCCAGCCGAGCACGGCCGCCAGGGTGACCCACCGTCGCCGCAGCCCGGCGTCCATGTCAGAGCGGGCGCTTGGTGCGCATCAGCTTCACGTACAGGCGCTCGACCTTTTCCCGGGCCCACGGGGTCTTGCGCAGGAAGGTCAGGCTCGACTTGATGCTCGGGTCGCTCTTGAAGCAGCGGATATCGATGCGCTCGGCCAGCCCCGACCATTCGTAATGGTTCACCAGCGCCGTGAGGATCTGTTCGAGGGTCACGCCATGCAGCGGGTCGGGATTGTGTTCGTTCATGCCGGGCCTTTGGGCGAAGTGAAAACGCAGAAGCCGCGCACCTTAGCCGAGGGCTCAGGCTTGGGGAAGCGCAGCTTCCTTAAATGTAGGTGATGCGCCATCGGCCGGGCGCCCTTACCGGACTGTTACCGAATCCGAAATGATCCATGTCAGCAAAAGCGCTTTGTGTTTTTGTAACAGGACATTATCCTGCCGCCCGGCCGCTGAATCGCTTCACTGCCTGCGACATATCGTAGCGGCCCCTCCATTCCCCAAAAACGATCAAGAAAGACCTCTTCATGCCTGATTTTCCGCCCTTCAGAGACAGCGCTGTCTCAACCCTCCGCCTGCTCGGCGGCTGCACCGCACTGGGCCTCGCCACCTGCGCCCAGGCCGCTCCGGCCTTCGACAGTGACTCGCCGTGGATGCTCGGCGACTGGAACGGCACCCGCAGCGAACTCGCGCAGAAGGGCTACGACTTCAAGCTCGACTACACCGGGGAGATGGGCAGCAACCTGCACGGCGGCTACGACCACGACCGCACCGCGCGCTACAGCGACCAGTTCGCCCTCGGCACCCACCTGGATCTGCAAAAAATCCTCGGCTGGGACGACGCCGAGTTCCAGCTGACGATCACCAAGCGCAGCGGCAACAACATCAGCAACGACCGCATCAACGACCCGCGCGTGGGCGGCTTCACCTCGGCCCAGGAAGTCTGGGGCCGGGGCCAGACCACCCGCCTGACGCAGATGTGGTATCAGCAGAAGTTCTTCGATCAAAAGCTCGACATCAAGGTCGGCCGCTTCGGCGAAGGCGAAGACTTCAACAGCTTCCCCTGCGACTTCCAGAACCTGGCGTTCTGCGGCTCCCAGGTCGGCAACTGGGTCGGCGGCATCTGGTACAACTGGCCGGTCAGCCAGTGGGCGCTGCGGGTCAAGTATCACCTGACGCCGGAGCTGTACGCCCAGGTCGGCGCCTACGAGCAGAACCCGTCGAACCTGGACCGCGGCAACGGCTTCAAGCTCAGCGGCAGCGGCACCCAGGGCGCCGTCCTGCCGGTGGAACTGGTGTGGACACCGAAGCTTGCGGGCCTGCCGGGCGAATACCGCGCCGGCTACTACTACAGCAGCGCCAACGCCACCGACGCCTACAAGGACCGCAACGGCCAGCCGGCGGCCCTGAGCGGCGAGGCCTACCGCAGCGCCTCCAGCAAGCACGGCGTATGGTTCGGCGCGCAGCAGCAGGTCACCAGCGTCGCCAGCGACAACAGCCGCGGCCTGAGCCTGTTCGCCAACGCCACGATGCACGACAAGAAAACCAACGCCATCGACAACTACGTGCAGGCCGGCCTGGTCTACAAAGGCCTGTTCGACGCCCGCGCCAAGGACGACATCGGCTTCGCCCTGGCCCGCGTCCACGTCAACCCGGCCTACCGCAAGAACGCCGAGGCCACCAACCAGGCCCGCGCCGTCTACGACTACGACGATCCGTCGTTCCTGCCGCCCCAGGACACCGAATACAGCGCCGAACTCTATTACGGCGTGCACCTGGCCGACTGGCTGACCGTGCGCCCGAACCTGCAGTACATCCGCCACCCCGGTGGCGTGGACAAGGTCGACGACGCGCTGATCGGCGGGATCAAGATCCAGTCGTCGTTCTGAGGAACACGGAAAGAACCTGTGGAAGCCGCCCTCAACGACGCCATCGCCAGCAGGGTGGCTCCCACAGGAACAGGCATCACCCCGACAGATTTATCTGAACCATGCCCGCGCCGGATCGTCATCTACAGTGACTACAGCGCGGGTCTCTTTGAAACGTCACGGAGAATCACACTATGAGCACTGAAGGTGCCTCGAGTCGAAGCCGTCTGCTCCCGAGCCTGCTCGGCATTCTGCTTCTGTTGATGGGCCTGGCCATGCTGGCCGGGGGGATCAAGCTGAGCCTGCTCGGCGGTTCGCTGTACTACCTGCTGGCGGGCATCGGCATCGCGCTGACCGGCATCCTGTTGCTGCTGGCCCGCCGCGCGGCGTTGGGCCTGTATGCCGTGGTGCTGCTGGCCAGCACCGCATGGGCCCTGTGGGAAGTCGGCCTGGACTGGTGGCAGCTGGTGCCGCGCCTGGCGCTGTGGTTCGCCCTCGGCGTGGTCATGCTGCTGCCGTGGTTCCGCCGTCCGCTGCTCAAAGACGGCCCTGCCCCGCTGGGCACCGGCGCCCTGAGCGTGGCCGTCGTCCTGGCCGGCGCCAGCGCCGTGGCCAGCCAGTTCACCCATCCGGGCGAAACCCTGGGCGAGCTGGGCCGCGACACCGCCGACATGGCCAGCACCGCGCCGCAGATGCCGGAAGGCGACTGGCAGGCCTACGGCCGCAGCGAGTTCGGCGACCGCTACTCGCCGCTCAAGCAGATCACCCCGGCCAACGTCGGCAAGCTGCAGGAAGCCTGGCGCATCCGCACCGGCGACCTGCCGACCGCCGATGACCCGGTGGAGCTGACCAACGAAAACACCCCGCTGAAAGCCAACGGCATGCTCTATGCCTGCACCGCCCACAGCAAGGTGCTGGCGCTGGATCCGGACACCGGCAAGGAAATCTGGCGCTTCGACCCGCAGATCAAGAGCCCGGTGGGCTTCAAGGGCTTCGCCCACATGACCTGCCGCGGCGTGTCGTACTACGACGAAGCCGCCTACGCCAAGGCTGAAGGCGCAGCGTCCGCCGTCATCTCCGAGGCCGGCAAGGCCGTTGCGCAGGCCTGCCCGCGCCGCCTGTACCTGCCGACCGCCGACGCCCGCCTGATCGCCCTCAACGCCGACACCGGCAAGGTCTGCGAAGGCTTCGGCAAAAACGGCGTGGTCGACCTGACCCAAGGCATCGGCCCGTTCACCCCGGGCGGCTACTACGCCACCTCGCCGGCCGCGATCTCCCGCGACCTGGTGATCATGGGCGGTCACGTCACCGACAACGAGTCGACCAACGAACCGTCCGGCGTGATCCGCGCCTACGACGTGCGCGACGGTCACCTTGTGTGGAACTGGGACAGCAACAACCCGGACGCCACCGAACCTCTGGCACCGGGCCAGACCTACAGCCGCAACTCGGCCAACATGTGGTCGCTGGCCAGCGTCGACGAAAAGCTCGGCATGGTCTACCTGCCGCTGGGCAACCAGACCCCTGACCAGTGGGGCGCCGACCGCACCCCGGGCGCCGAGAAGTTCAGCGCCGGCGTCGTCGCGCTGGACCTGGCCACCGGCAAGGTGCGCTGGAACTACCAGTTCACCCACCACGACCTGTGGGACATGGACGTCGGCAGCCAGCCGACCCTGCTGGACATGAAAACCGCCGACGGCGTGAAACCTGCGCTGATCGCCCCGACCAAGCAGGGCAGCCTGTACGTCCTCGACCGCCGCGACGGCACGCCGATCATCCCGATCCGCGAGATCCCGGTGCCGCAGGGCGCCGTGAAAGGTGACCACACCGCGCCGACCCAGGCCCGTTCGGACCTGAACCTGCTGGCCCCGGAACTCACCGAAAAAGCCATGTGGGGCGCCAGCCCGTTCGACCAGATGCTGTGCCGCATCCAGTTCAAGGAACTGCGCTACGAAGGCCAGTACACCCCGCCGTCGGAACAGGGCAGCCTGATCTACCCGGGTAACGTGGGCGTGTTCAACTGGGGCGGCGTCTCGGTGGATCCGGTTCGCCAGATGCTGTTCACCAGCCCGAACTACATGGCCTTCGTCTCGAAAATGGTGCCGCGCGCCCAAGTCGCCGCCGGCAGCAAGCGCGAAAGCGAGACCGCCGGCGTGCAACCGAACACCGGCGCGCCTTACGCGGTGATCATGCACCCGTTCATGTCGCCGTTCGGCGTACCGTGCCAGGCCCCGGCCTGGGGCTACGTGGCCGGCATCGACCTGACCACCGGCAAGGTCGTGTGGAAACGCAAGAACGGCACCAGCCGCGACAGCTCGCCGCTGCCGATCGGCCTGACCCTGGGCGTGCCGAGCATGGGCGGCTCGATCGTCACCGCCGGCGGCGTCGGCTTCCTCAGCGGCACCCTGGACCAGTACCTGCGCGCCTACGACGTCAACACCGGCAAGGAACTGTGGAAATCCCGCCTGCCGGCCGGCGGCCAGGCCACCCCGATGACCTACACCGGCAAGGACGGCAAGCAATACGTCCTGCTGGTGGTCGGCGGCCACGGCTCGCTGGGCACCAAGATGGGTGACTATGTGATTGCCTACAAACTGTCCGAATAAGCGTCAGCGGCAGTAACGAAAAGGCGATGCCCGGTGTGGGCATCGCCTTTTTTTGTTGCCGGCAGAACACTGCAAGCCTTTTCGGAGCAGGTGTGCCAGGCAGGGATTGGTCGGCTGGTAGGCCGTCATCGCTGGCAAGCCAGCTCCCACAGGGATTGAGGTGATCCGGGAGAGATTGGTCGGCTGTCAGGCCGTCATCGCTGGCAAGCCAGCTCCCACAGGGATTGAGGTGATCCGGGAGGAGTTGGTCGGCTGTCAGGCCGCCATCGCTGGCAAGCCAGCTCCCACAGGGGATTGAGGTGGTCTGGGAGGGATTGGTCGGCTGTCAGGCCGTCATCGCTGGCAAGCCAGCTCCCACAGGGATTGAGGT
>NZ_JBIVHR010000022.1:75655-75796 GCF_044749305.1 Pseudomonas sp. NPDC089534
TAGGTGACCCGGGAGGGATTGGTCGGCTGTCAGGCCGCCATCGCTGGCAAGCCAGCTCCCACAGGGATTGAGGTGGTCTGGGAGGAATTGGTCGGCTGTCTGGCCGCCATCGCCAGCAGGCTGGCTCCCACAGGGGATTGA
>NZ_JBIVHR010000023.1:0-70444 GCF_044749305.1 Pseudomonas sp. NPDC089534
GCCGGCGAGCCGCAAGGCATGCTGAAGATCCTGTTCCACCGCGAGACGCTGGAAGTGCTGGGCGTTCACTGCTTCGGCTATCAGGCGTCGGAGATCGTGCACATCGGCCAGGCGATCATGAACCAGCCGGGCGAACTGAACACCCTGAAGTACTTCGTCAACACCACGTTCAACTACCCGACCATGGCCGAAGCCTATCGGGTAGCGGCGTACGACGGCCTCAACCGGCTTTTTTGAGCGGCTCCGGCCGGTGGCCTGAGCCGGCCGGGGAGACCGATTTCAGCAATTCTCGAGGGTGGCAGTGGCCAAACCGGGAAAGTCTGTAATCAGGCTGTCAACGCCGAAGTCGGCGAGCCTGCGCATCAGCGCAGGTTCGTTGACGGTCCACACCGATACGTGCAGCCCCTGACGCTGCGCCTTCTGCAGACGCTCCGGCGTGCACAGCGTCCAGTTCAGGGCCAGAATCGCGCAACCGTAGTTCTGCGCGACCTTCAGCGGGTCGAGCCAGGCGTACTCGGCCACCAGGCCGCGGGACACGTCCGGCACCAGGTCCTGCGCCGCCTTCAGCACTTCCCTTGAGCTCGAGGTGATCGTCACCTTGTCGAGCAGGCCATGCCTGACCGCCATTTCGCGGATCGCCAGCACCGTCGTCGCGGCGCGGGTGCGGGATGCGCTCTTGACCTCCAGTTGCCAGTGCTCGAAGTCGCATTTCTCGAACAACTCTTCCAGCGTCGGGATCGGGCAGGGCTTGATCCAGCCCGGACCGCCCTTGCGCGCATCGTAGGTCACCAGTTCGGCGGCGGTGTGCTCGACCACCTTGCCGCGCCGCTCGGTGGTGCGCTTGAGGGTCGGGTCGTGGATGACCATCAGCTCGCCGTCCTTGGACAGGTGCAGGTCCAGTTCGCAGCGGCGCACGCCGTGCTTGAGGCATTCCTGAAAGCTGGTCAGGGTGTTTTCCGGTGCTTCGCCCTTGGCGCCGCGGTGGCCGTAGATGAGGGTCACGGTTTTTCCTTAATTCAAATGCCGGGTTCGTTCTGTTCACGGGCCAGGCGTCGTTCCTGGGCCTGCTTCTGCAGGATGTAGCGGGCGAGCAACTGGCGCTGGGCGTCGGTCAGGTGCTCGAACTCGGTGCCGACGTCGTAGCCGTCGCCCTTGCGGTCGCAATGGGTCACGCGGGCGCGCAGCAGCAGGCCCAGGGCCTGGGGCATCAGCACCAGCTTGACCGACAGGCGCGCGCCGACGGCCACAGGCGTCGGGTGCTGGAAGTCGATGCCGCCTTCGGAAATGATCACCGGCTGCGGCTCGCCGATGTGGCCGAGCACGGTCAGGGCGACCACCTGGCTGAGCAGGTCGATGCGTTTGTTCTGGGTCTTCAGGAACGCGGCGATGGCGCGGTCGCGCTCGCTGATCTGGCGCAGCAGGTGCTGCGACTCGAATTCGCTCAGGTGCAGTTCGCTGAGCAGGTTGAAGAGGGGGGAAGCATCCTGCAACACTTCCTCGCCCGCCGCTTCGGGAGCGGACAGGGGCCTAATTTCCAGTGCGATCATGTCCTCGATACGGTAGTATTCGCGGCGATCTTCTTCATCTAATGTCGACATGGCGAACCCATGGTAGCGGCGGTGGTCTGAGTGTAAAGCTGGTTATCGACCCCCGCCACAAGGACGTTCCTTTTCCCTCCGAACAAGCCCCGACATGTTCAGACCTCTCTTCGTATTCATCGGCACGCGTTACACCCGTGCAAAGCGTCGCAATCATTTTGTGTCATTCATTTCCCTGACTTCGATGATCGGGCTCGCCCTTGGCGTGGTCGTGATGATCGTGGTGCTGTCGGTGATGAACGGCTTCGACCATGAGATGCGCACCCGCGTGCTGGGCATGGTGCCCCACGCGACCGTCGAGTCCGGCGAAGCCATCAGCGACTGGCAGGGCCTGGCCGACAAGGTCAGGCAGAATCCCCAGGTGACGGCCGTCGCGCCGTTCACCCAGATGCAGGGGCTGCTGACCAACAACGGTCAGGTGTCCAAGGTGCTGCTCAACGCCATCGACCCGGCGCTGGAGCGCAACGTGTCGATCATCGACAACTTCATGAAGCAGGGCAAGCTCGACGACCTGACCCCGGGCAGCTTCGGCATCGTCATCGGCGACAAGGCCGCGGCCAAGCTCGGCGTGGGCCTCGGCGACAAGGTCACGTTCGTGGCGCCGGAGGTCAGCGTGACCCCGGCCGGCATGTTCCCGCGCATGAAGCGCTTCACGGTGGTCGGCATCTTCCATGTCGGCGCCGGCGAGATCGACGGCTACCTGGGCGTCACCAACCTGCAGGACCTGGCGAAGCTGCACCGCTGGAAGCCGGATCAGGTGCAGGGCCTGCGCCTGAAGTTCGACGACCTGTTCCAGGCCCCGCGCGAGGCGTGGAACATCGCCCGGCAACTCGGCGAAGACCGTTACTACGCCCGCGACTGGACCCGCACCCACGGCAACCTGTACCAGGCGATCCGCATGGAGAAGGCCATGATCGGCCTGCTGTTGCTGCTGATCGTCGCCGTGGCGGCCTTCAACATCATTTCCACGCTGGTGATGGTGGTCAACGACAAGAAGGGCGACATCGCGATTCTGCGCACCCTGGGCGCCACGCCGGGCACGATCATGCGCATCTTCATGGTGCAGGGCACCGTGATCGGTGTGGTCGGCACCGCCATCGGCGCGGTGGTCGGGATCTTCGCCGCGCTCAACGTCAGCGCTGCCATCTCGGCCCTCGAAGGCCTGATCGGGCACAAGTTCCTCAACGCGGACGTGTACTTCATCGATTACCTGCCGTCGCAGGTGCAGAGCCAGGATGTCGTGATGGTCTGCTCCGCCGCGTTGGTCCTGAGTTTCCTCGCCACCCTGTATCCCGCCTGGCGTGCCGCGCGCACCCAGCCGGCGGAGGCGCTACGTTATGAGTGAGTCGGGCATGAGTCAAAAAGCGATCTTGAGCTGCCGCAGCCTGGGCAAATCCTACGAGGAAGGCCCGGAGTCGGTGGAAGTGTTGGCCAATCTGCAGTTGGAGCTGTTCCCCGGCGAGCGGGTGGCCATCGTCGGTACGTCGGGTTCGGGCAAGAGTACCTTGCTCAACCTGCTGGGCGGCCTCGACACGCCGACCAAGGGCAGCGTCTGGCTCGCCGGCGAAGAGCTCTCGGCGCTGAGCGAAAAGGGCCGCGGCCAGCTGCGCAACCGCGCGCTGGGTTTCGTGTACCAGTTCCACCATCTGCTGCCGGAGTTCACCGCGCTGGAGAACGTCTGCATGCCGCTGCTGATCGGCAAGACGCCGATCCCGGAGGCCCGTCAGCGGGCCACGGCGCTGCTGGAGCGGGTCGGATTGGCCCACCGTCTGGAGCACAAGCCGGCCGAGCTGTCCGGCGGCGAGCGCCAGCGCGTGGCCATTGCCCGTGCGCTGGTGAACAAGCCGGGGCTGGTGATGCTCGACGAGCCGACCGGCAACCTCGACTCGCACACGGCCCAAGGCATTCAGGACCTGATGCTTGAGCTCAGCACCTCGATGCGCACGGCGTTCCTGGTGGTGACCCACGACATGAACCTGGCCCGCCAGATGGACCGCGTCCTGCATCTGCAGGAAGGCTGCCTGACCCCCATCTGACGCCCGCAGCCCGATGCCTGCGAAGGCGTCGGGCCTTTTATTTCCAAACGGTGCCCCAGCGAATGTTCAGACCGTTATCGATCTTCATCGGCGCGCGCTACACCCGCGCCAAGCGCCGAAACCGCTTCGTTTCGTTCATCTCGATGACCTCGATGATCGGGCTCGCCCTCGGCGTGCTGGCGATGATCGTGGTGCTGTCGGTGATGAACGGCTTCCAGCGCGAAATGAGCTCGCGCATCCTCGGCATGGTGCCGCACGCGACCATCGTCGGCGTCAACCCGATCGACGACTGGCAACCGGTGGCCGCCGCCGCGCTGAAGAACCCCGAAGTCACCGCCGCCGTGCCGTTCACCGAAATGGAAGGCATGCTTTCCTACAAGGGGATGATGCAGCCGATCCAGATCAGCGGCGTCGATCCGGCGCAGGAAGGCAAGGTGTCGATCGTCGCGCAGCACATCGTGCAGGGCCGGCTCGATGCCTTGAAGCCGGGCGAGTTCGGCGTGGTGCTCGGTGAGATCACCGCGCGGCGCTTCCGCCTGAACGTCGGCGACAAGATCACCCTGATCGTGCCGGAAGTCAGCACCGCGCCCGGCGGCATCACCCCGCGCATGCAACGCCTGAACGTGGTGGGGGTGTTCAAGGTCGGCGCCGAGCTGGACGGCTCCATGGGCCTGATCCACGTGGCCGACGCCGCGCAGATGCAGCACTGGGAACCGAACCAGGTGCAGAGCGTGCGCCTGGCGGTGAAGGACCTGTACGCCGCGCCGAAGGTCTCCTCCGACATCGCGACGGGCCTGGGCGCCGGCTACAAGGCCGACGACTGGACCCACACCCAGGGCAGCCTGTTCAGCGCGATGAAAATGGAAAAGACCATGATCGGCCTGCTGTTGCTGATGATCGTCGCGGTGGCGGCGTTCAACATCATCGCGACCCTGATCATGGTGGTGAACGACAAGGGCGCGGACATCGCGATCCTGCGCACCATCGGCGCCACGCCCCGGCAGATCATGGCGATCTTCATGGTGCAGGGCACGGTGATCGGCATCGTCGGCACGCTGATCGGCGGCGTGCTCGGCGTGATCGCCGCGCTGAACGTCAGCGAGATGGTGGGCTGGATCGAACGGGTCACCGGGCAGCACATCTTCAGTTCGGACGTGTACTTCGTCAGCAACCTGCCGTCGGAGCTGCAAGGCGGCGACGTGCTGCTGATCTGCTCGGCGGGCTTCATCATGAGCTTCCTGGCCACCGTGTATCCGGCGTGGCGGGCGGCGAAGGTCGAGCCGGCGCAGGCGTTGAGATACTCCTGAGCCTCAGGAATGTGGCTCCCACATTGGATCTGTGTCATCCATTCCCTGTGGGAGCCAGCCTGCTGGCGATGAGGCCATGACGGCCGGCCTCAATCCTCCCTTGGCAACTCGATCACAAACCGCGTCCAGCCCTCGGCCGATTCGCAATGAATCTGCCCGCCATGGGCCCGGACGATGGATTGGGTGATCGCCAACCCCAGCCCGGCGTGTTCGTGGCTGCCTTCCTGGCGGGCCGGATCGGCCCGGTAGAAACGGTCGAACAGGCGCGGCAGCAGCTGCGCCGAAATCCCTTCGCCGGTGTTTTCCACGCTCACCCTCAATGACTTCGGCAACTCGGCGATCCGCAGTCGCACCTGTCCGTCGACCGGGGTGAAGCGCAGCGCGTTGTCCAGCAGGTTCGACAGGGCCCGGCGCAGCATGCCGCGGTCGCCGTCGATGCGGGCGTGGCCTTCGCGGCTGAGCGTCACGCCGGCGTCTTCGGCCAGCGGGGCGAAGAACTCCAGCAGCGTGTCGGTCTCTTCGGCCAGCTCCAGCGGCTCGCGCTTGGGGATCAGCAAACCGTGATCGGCCTTGGCCAGGTACAGCATGTCGTTGACCAACTGCGCCATCCATTGCAGCTCTTCGAGGTTGCTGTGCAGGGCTTCGCGGTAGTCCTCCATGGAACGGGGGCGGGTGAGGGTGACCTGGGTGTGGGTCAGCAGGTTCGACAGCGGCGTGCGCAGTTCATGGGCGATGTCGGCGGAGAACGCCGACAGCCGCTGAAAGGAGTCGTCCAGGCGCCCCAGCATGGCGTTGAAACTCTGGGCCAGTTCCGCCAGCTCCGGCGGCATCTGTTCTTGCGGCAGGCGCGCGTTGAGCGATTGCGCCGAGACGCCGCGCGCCACCGCGCTCATGCGCCGCAAGGGGCGCAGGCCGCTGCGCGCCGCCCAGGCGCCGAGCAGCGCGGTGGCCAGCGCCGACAGGCCGACGGTCAGCCAGATCAGGTGCTGCATGCGTTGCAGGAAGTGCTGGTGATGGGTGATGTCCAGCAGCAGGGTCAACTGCGGCGAATCGGCCTTGTCCGGATAGAGCGCCGCGTTCAGCACCCGGTAATCGGTGCCGTTGTCGCTGACGGTGGCCAGGCCGTTCGCCCGCGGCAGTTCCCCGGGCAGCCGGTCCGAGCTGTCGTACCAGCGCTGGCCGTCGCTGCCGCTGATGCGCAGCGACAGGTCGGCCTGGCGGCTCAGTTCGTCGGCCAAGCGCGCCTGGCGTTGGTGGTCCGGCACGTCTTGCAGGGCCCGGCGCAGGCCGATGAGTTTGCTGTCGAGCAACTGCTGGTCCAGCTCAATGAAATGCGCCTCGCTGGCGCGGCTGAACAGCACACCGGCCACCAGCGACACGGCGGCGGTGCAGGCGGCGAACAGCAAGGCCAGGCGCCCGCTCAAGGAAAGCCTGCGCATCAGTCGGCCCGCTCTTCGAGGACGTAACCCATGCCGCGCACGGTGTGGATCAGTTTGTTGGGGAAATCGTCGTCGATCTTCAGGCGCAGGCGCCGGATCGCCACTTCGATCACATTGGTGTCGCTGTCGAAGTTCATGTCCCAGACCTGCGAGGCGATCAAGGATTTGGGCAGCACCTCGCCCTGACGACGCAGGAGCATTTCCAGCAGGGAGAATTCCTTGGCCGTGAGGTCGATGCGCTGGCCGCTGCGCTCGACCCGGCGGCGGATCAGGTCCAGGCGCAGGTCCGCCAGTTGCAGGCTGGTCTCCTGGGGCGTGGCGCTGCCGCGCCGCAGCAGGCTGCGCACCCGGGCCAGCAGTTCGGAGAAGGCGAAGGGCTTGACCAGGTAGTCGTCGGCGCCCAGCTCCAGGCCGTGCACCCGGTCCTCCACCGCGTCCTTGGCGGTCAGGAACAGCACCGGCGTATCCAGGCCGGCGCCGCGCACCGCCTGCAGGATCTGCCAGCCGTCGCGGCCGGGCAGCATCACGTCGAGGATCAGCAAGGCATAGTCGCCGCTCAGCGCCAGTTGCTGGCCGCTGTTGCCGTCGGCCGCAAGCTCAGTGTTGAACCCCGCTTCGGTCAGGCCCTGGCGCAGGTAATGACCGGTTTTCGGTTGGTCTTCGACGATCAGCAGTTTCATGGGGCGGCTCGGGTGGAAGGTACGGGGCGTTATACCGTGGACGGTCGCCATGCAGGCCAACCTGACAAAGTTGTAATCTGCCTGTCAGGTTCGCGCCAGCGCAGGCGGGCTAGAGTTTCCCACAGGCTGAACCTTTCCTTGTTGGAGTACGACTATGTTTTTGCGCAACCGTCTGGCCGTCGCCGCGTGTCTGCTGGCGCTGAGTTCGCCTTTGTGGGCGGCTGGGGCGCACACTTACGATTTCGGCCAGCCGGCCCCGGCGGCCAAGGCCACCCGCAGCATTGAGGTGGTGATGGGGGACATGTCGTTCGATCCGAAGGCCATCGAGGTCAAGGCCGGTGAGACCGTTCGTTTCGTGCTGGTGAACAAGGGACAGCTGTTGCACGAATTCAACCTGGGCGATGCGGCGATGCACGCCAGCCATCAGCAGGAAATGCTCAAGATGCAGCAAAGCGGCATGCTCACGCCTACTGGCATGAAGGAAATGTCCCACGACATGGCCGGCATGGACCACAGCGCGATGGGCCACGATCCAATGGCGATGGGCGCGATGAAGCAGGGCATGAAGCACGACGACCCCAACAGCGTGTTGGTTGAGCCGGGCAAGACCGCCGAACTGACCTGGACGTTCAGCAAGGCCGTCAATCTCGAGTTCGCCTGCAACATTCCCGGCCACTATCAGGCCGGCATGGTCGGCAAACTGACTGTCAGTCAGTAAGCACTCAAAGGCGGGGGCAAAGGCTGGTAGAATCCGCTGATTCTTCAGTCAGGTTTCCGCCATGCATCCCGCAGCCGAACATTCGCCGCTGGGCAAGTCCAGCGAATACATCGCCACCTACACGCCGTCTCTGCTGTTTCCGATCCCGCGTACCGCCAAATGGGCGGAGCTGGGGCTGACCGCAGACACCCTGCCGTACAAGGGCGTGGACTTCTGGAACTGCTTCGAGCTGTCGTGGCTGCTGCCGTCGGGCAAGCCGGTGGTGGCGATCGGCGAGTTCAGCATCCCGGCGGACTCGCCGAACATCATCGAATCCAAGTCGTTCAAGCTGTACCTGAACTCGCTGAACCAGACGCCGTTCGCCGACACCGCGAGCCTGGAGGCGACGCTGGCCAAGGATCTGTCCGCCGCCGCCGGCAAGCCGGTGGGCGTGCGGATCCGCAGCCTGAAGGACGTCGAGGCCGAGGGCGTCACCGCGCTGCCGGGCGTGTGCATCGACGACCTGGACATCCGTGTCAGCAACTATGAGCATCCGCGCCCGGAACTGCTGCGCTGCGACGCTTCGCGGGTGGTGGAGGAGAGCGTGCACAGCCACCTGCTCAAGTCCAACTGCCCGGTGACCAGCCAGCCGGACTGGGGCAGCGTGGTGGTGGAGTACCGGGGGGCGGCGCTGGATCATGCGAGCCTGCTGGAGTACATCGTCAGCTTCCGCCAGCATTCGGACTTCCACGAGCAATGCGTGGAGCGGATCTTCCTCGACCTGCAACGGTTGCTCAAGCCGGAGAAACTGACCGTCTATGCGCGCTACGTGCGCCGCGGCGGCCTGGACATCAACCCGTACCGCAGCACGGAAAGCGCGCAGTTGCCGAACCTGCGCCTGGTTCGCCAGTAAGAGCTTGCGCGGCGGTCAGTGTCCTCACCGGCCTCATCGCCAGCGGGCTGGCTCCCACAGGGTTTTGGGGTGAATCCAGAATCTGTGTTCACCGCCAAACAGGGTGGGAGCCAGCCTGCTGGCGATGGCGCCCGTGAAGGCCCCGGACATGAAAAAGCCCTGCCGGCGACGGCAGGGCTTTTGCGTTTGCAGGGGCTCAGATGCCCATGCTGACCAGGGAGTTCATGATGTTGCGCAAGGTGCCGGCGATGGCGGGGTGTTCGACCTCGAAGCGTTCCACCGCCAGGTTCACGCCGTCGGCGATGTTGGTGTCCTGGGTGGACTGCTCCAGTTTGAGCTCGGATTCGATCTGCGCCATGAGTTGGTGCAGGTGATCGCGCTCGGCGTCGGACAGCGGCGGATTCTGTTCCAGTTGCTCGCGCAGGGTGTTGAGCTGTTCTTGCAGTTCGCGGGCGGGCATGGCGGTTTCCTTTTGTCGAGAGGCACTGGCATAGACCGCAGCCAGGTGCCAAAGGTCTATGGCTCCCCTTAAGACTAATCCACTCTCGCCCGGCCTGCATGATCCCGGTCAGGGCTTCTCGCCTTTGAGGCGCCGCAGGCTGATGTCGGCCAGGCAGGTGTCGAGTTCGCCCAGATGGTCGATCACCGAATGCACGCCCAGGCCGTACAGCTGCAGCGTCGCCTTGCCGCGCAACTGCTCGCGCTCCTTTTGCTCCAGGGCCTGCCATTGCTCCGGCGACAAGCCGCAGAGCGGGCCACAGGAGGCCAGCCCGATGGTCCAGAGCCCGGCGTTCAGGCCCGATTGCAGCAGGCGCGGTTCGCCGCTGACCAGCACGCAGCCGTCGAGCCGGCCGACGTTCAGGGCCATCAGCGCTTGCCAGCAGGCGCCGGGGGCCGGCCAAGGATTGATTGTTGCCGAATATTGCGAAGGTTTGATCCACGGCGGCAGGGAGACCGCCAGGGGCTGGGCGAGGGCGGGGGGCAGTTCATCGAGCCAGGCACAGGGGATCTGCTGGCGTTGCAGGCTGTGCAGGCTGTCGAGGGCGCCGGGGGTGGCTTCGGCGTGCTCCTGCAGGATCTCGCCGTGACGGGCGCGGGCGCCGAAGTCCACCAGGCAGCCGCTGAGCCCGAACAGCACGGCGGTCAGGCTGGACGCAGAGTGGGGCAAGGTTTCGGCGTGCGGCATGGAAACGTCCCTGAAATAGGGAAAGGCTAGGGGAGGCCGGTGACAGTTGGATGACAGGATCATGAAAGCGGTTGTAGGAGATATCTCACGTTGTCTCGGCGACGGCCTGCCCAAAGCGGCTTTTGCGCTTATACTAGCGCCCATATCGCCGGGGCGGGTTTGCCCTGCGCCAGTACCCATCCAAGGAGTTTCTCTCTATGCGCTGGAGCAATCCTCTCGCTCAGATCTGTGTATGTGCCGGTGTGTTGCTGGCCCCGTTCGCCGCCCAGGCCGCGACGGAAGAAGACCCTTGGGAAAGCGTCAACCGTCCGATCTTCCAGTTCAACGACTTCGTCGACACCTACGCGCTGAAGCCGTTGGCGCAAGGCTATGAATATGTAACGCCGCAATTCCTCGAAGACGGCATCCACAACATGTTCCGCAACGTCGGCGACGTCACCAACTTCGCCAACAACATCCTGCAGGCCAAGCCGGCCGCCGCCGGCGTCGATGCGGCACGCCTGATCTTCAACACCACCTTCGGCCTGCTCGGCTTCTTCGACGTGGGCACCAAGATGGGCCTGCAGCGCAGCGACGAAGACTTCGGCCAGACCCTCGGCTACTGGGGCGTGGGCAGCGGCCCATACGTGATGCTGCCGCTGCTGGGCCCGAGCACCCTGCGCGATGCGCCGTCGAAGTACGTCGACAGCTACACCGGCCCTTACCGCTACATCAACGACGTGCCGGTGCGTAACTCGATCTTCGGCCTGAACATCGTCGACACCCGCGCCAGCCTGCTCTCCAGCGAGAAGCTGATCAGCGGCGACAAGTACACCTTCATCCGCAACGCCTACCTGCAGAACCGCGAGTTCAAGGTCAAGGACGGGCAGGTCGAAGACGACTTCTGATCGTCTGCGGCAACCCACGTGCACGAAAGGCGGCCGCAAGGCCGCCTTTTTTCATGGCGGCGTCCTTACATCGGGTTACGGATTGACGGGTTCTTATAACTCTCTGTGATTTGACAAACAAAGTCGTCAGGTGGCGATCGGCGCATGCTTGAAACGCCCCGCGGATGGGAGTACCGTCTGCGCCTTAGAAGGGCACCTCTGGTGTGATCGCGTTCGGGACCGTTGTCCGAAAGCGGTGCAACAGGGAGGCTAGAAAGCGAATCCAGTAGTCTGCGCCGGGCCTGTCGCCCCGCCTGCTACGCCAACCCAATTCTGGCGCCGTTTGCCCACATGCCAAAAACCAGTGCCACGCTGCTGATAATCGATGATGACGAAGTAGTGCGCGCGAGCCTCGCGGCCTATTTGGAAGACAGTGGTTTCAGCGTCCTGCAGGCCGGCAACGGCCAGCAAGGTCTTCAGGTATTCGAGCAAGACAAGCCCGATCTGGTCATCTGCGATCTACGCATGCCGCAGATGGGCGGTCTCGAACTCATCCGTCAGGTCACCGAGCGCTCGCCGCAGACGCCGGTGATCGTGGTGTCGGGCGCCGGCGTGATGAACGATGCGGTGGAAGCCCTGCGCCTCGGCGCCGCCGATTACCTGATCAAGCCCCTCGAAGACCTGGCCGTGCTCGAGCACTCCGTGCGCCGGGCCCTGGACCGTGCGCGCCTGCTGCTGGAAAACCAGCGCTACCGCGAGAAGCTCGAGAAGGCCAACCGCGAGCTCGAAGCCAGCCTGAACCTGCTTCAGGAGGATCAGAACGCCGGGCGCCAGGTGCAGATGAACATGCTCCCGGTCAGCCCCTGGAGCATCGATGAGTTCCGGTTCGAGCACCAGATCATCCCGTCCCTGTACCTGTCCGGCGACTTCGTCGACTATTTCCGGGTCGATGACCATCGGGTGGCGTTCTATCTGGCGGACGTCTCGGGCCACGGCGCCTCTTCCGCGTTCGTGACCGTGCTGCTGAAGTTCATGACCACGCGTCTGCTGTTCGAGTCCAAGCGCAACGGCACGTTGCCGGCGTTCAAGCCTTCCGAGGTCCTGGGGCATATCAACCGGGGACTGATCAGCTGTAAGCTGGGCAAGCATGTCACGATGGTCGGTGGCGTCATCGACGAGGAGACCGGTTTGTTGACCTATAGCATCGGCGGACACCTGCCGTTGCCTGTGCTGTACACGCCCGACGGCGTGAGTTATCTCGAAGGGCGCGGTCTGCCCGTGGGGCTCTTCAACGAGGCCACCTACGAAGACCACGTGTTGGAGCTGCCGCCGGCGTTCAGCCTGACGCTGATGTCTGATGGCATTCTGGATCTTTTGCCGGAGCCCACACTCAAAGAAAAAGAAGCCGCCTTGCCCCAACGGGTCAAGTCGGCGGGCGGCAGCCTGGATGGTCTGCGCCAGGTGTTTGGATTGGCCACGCTCGGGGAGATGCCGGATGATATCGCCCTGTTGGTGTTGAGCAGGAACCTTCAATGAGTACCGGTAGAATCCAGTTCGCCGAGCAGGACGGCACCTTCGTCCTGAAGTTCGTCGGTGAAGTTCGCCTGACCCTGTGTTCGGCGTTGGATGCGACTATTGAGAAAATCTTCACCGCGTTGAATTTCAACGCGATCGTGATCGATTTGACCGAAACCCGCAGCATCGACAGCACCACACTGGGGCTGTTGGCCAAGCTGTCGATCCTGTCGCGGCAGAAGGTCGGCCTGTTGCCGACCGTCGTCACCACCCACGATGACATCACCCGTCTGCTGCAGTCGATGGGCTTCGAGCAGGTGTTCAACATCGTGAACCACCCTGTGCCGTGTCCGGAGTGTCTCGACGACCTGCCGGACCAGGACCAGTCGGAGGAGGTGGTGCGGGTCAAGGTGCTTGAGGCGCACAAGATCCTCATGGGGCTGAACGAGTCCAACCGTGAGGCCTTCCATGACCTGGTGAACGCGCTCGAACGGCATTGACCGGCCCGGCGGGAGCAAGCTCCCTCGCCACACGAATGAAAAAGGGCGAACCCGCGAGGGTTCGCCCTTTTTGCGTTGGCCGTCAGCCGATCACAGCTTGGCCTTGAGCAGCGCTTCGAGCTTTTCCTGGTCGCGGGCGAACTGACGGATGCCTTCGGCCAGTTTCTCGGTGGCCATCGCGTCTTCGTTGGACAGCCAGCGGAACTGCGCTTCGTTCAGCGGCAGACGGGCTTCGCCGGTGTGGCCCGGCGCCAGTTTGCGCTCCAGCTTGCCGGTGTCCGCCGCCAGCTTGTCGATCAGGTCAGGGCTGATGGTCAGGCGGTCGCAGCCGGCCAGCTGTTCGATCTGGCTCAGGTTGCGGAAGCTGGCGCCCATGACCACGGTCTTGTAGCCGTTGGCCTTGTAGTAGTTGTAGATGCGGGTCACCGACTGCACGCCCGGATCGTCGGCGCCGGTGTACTCGTTGCCGTTGGCCTTCTTGTACCAGTCGTAGATGCGGCCCACGAACGGCGAAATCAGGAACACGCCGGCATCGGCGCAAGCGGCGGCCTGGGCGAAGGAGAACAGCAGGGTCAGGTTGGTCTGGATGCCTTCCTTTTCCAGGATCTCGGCGGCACGGATGCCTTCCCAGGTGGAAGCGATCTTGATCAGCACGCGGTCACGGCCGATGCCGGCCTTGTCGTACAGCTCGATCAGGCGGTGCGCACGCTTGAGCATGGCGTCCTGGTCGAACGACAGGCGCGCATCCACTTCGGTGGAGATGCGTCCCGGAATCACTTTCAGGATTTCCTGGCCCACCGCGACGCCGAAACGGTCGCTGGCCAGGCCCACGTCGCCCTTGCAGTCGCCGACGCTGGCGTTCAGCAGCTCGGCATAGGCCGGGATGGCGGCCGCCTTGAGCAGCAGGGAAGGGTTGGTGGTCGCATCGACCGGCTTGACCCGGGCGATGGCTTCGAAGTCGCCGGTGTCGGCGACGACGGTGGTGAATTGTTTCAGTTGTTCCAGCTTGGAAGTCATGAGCGTGCTCTGTCCTAGGGGTCTGATGACATTACCCGAGCGCTGACGGCCGCTCAAGGGCGTGAACGCGGATCGGCGGCCCCCGGGGCAACAACCTGAAAACGGCTGTTTGAAAGGCGGGGGCGCGGTGTCGAGGGATTCGATGGCGAAACCGGCCGCAGGTTCAAAGCGGCGGATGGGTGGAGGGCGGCTATCGGGCGTTCAGTTGCGTGCGGGCCGTCAGTTGCGCCGGTTTCGGCTGGCCGTCGGACGTCAGCAGGCCGAAGTTGCGTTCCCGGTCGTTGCTGCCCGTATCGCTGTTTTTCCATTCATAGATCGAGGTCAACGGGATGTTGAGCCGTTTGACGTCGGCGATGAAGGCGCCGATCTTGCTGGCCTGGCCTTCCGGCCCGCCGTTGGAGCCGAGCGCCGAGATGCCCCATTCGCTGATGACCCCCGGCAGGCGGTAGTTCTGCTGGATGAACGCCTGGGCATTGCCGATCTGCGCGGCGGTCATGCCGTAGGGGTGATAGGACACCGCGTCCAGGCAGTCGGGGTAGGCATTGACGATGCTGTTCAGCGCGACGGCCGAGGCGGAGCCTGCGTTCGGCGGCCGGGCGAAGCCGAAGCCGATCAGGGGCGTGGATGAGGCTTTGCCTTGCAGCGATTGACACATGGCTTTCATGAACGGCGCGAACGTCGCATCGAAGTTGCCGGTCGGCCAGTACGTGGCCAGGTCCGGTTCATTCCAGATTTCGATCGCGACCAATTGCGTGCGGTAGGCCGCCTCCAGGCCTGTCACCGCGCCGGCGAACGCTTCGCCCGCCGCTGCCGGCCCTGTGCCCAGGGGCCGGGTGGCGCGCACGGTCATCAGCACCGGCAAGCCGGCTGCGCGGGCGACGGCGAAGGCGTCGCTGATCTGCCGCTGATAGGCCGGGTCACTCAGGCTGTCGCTCCAGACGCCCAGGCGCACGAAACTGAAGCCTGCCGCCTTGATCTGTTCGGCGTCGCTGGATGAGAAGTTCTGGATCTTGACCTGCACGCCGATGGTTCTGTCGGCGGCCAGGGCCGGAAACAGTTCGCTGGCGTGAACCTGGCCGGCCGCGCCGAACAGAAGAAGGGCCAGGGCGCCGAGCCGTTTGAGGGGTGCTGAATTCATGCCTGCTCTCCTGATGAGAAATGACAACTAGCAAACTTCCTTGCCTCATCCGTTTCGATGGCCAGAAAGGCGCGAAGTGCACGAATGTTATTTTTTGTCAGGAAATAACTTGTGAAGATCACAGTTATTTTTGGTCCGGCAATTCTGGTTGGGGGACTTTCCGGCGGCGTGGTACTTAATGCACTCAACTAACAGGGCGAATCTATTTCTGATTGCCGCAATGTCTCGTGGGTTCATTAATTTCATGAGCGATGTTGGCAGATTGATATTACACAGGAAAGTAAACTTTGTTCAAAAAGATCCTCGTCGTCTGCGTGGGCAACATCTGCCGAAGTCCGACAGCCGAACTGCTGTTGCGCGATGCGCTGACCCCGTCGGGTGTCGCGGTGGCTTCCGCGGGCCTGGCCGCGCGGGTCGGCGAATCCATGGAGGCGTCCGCGCGCCAGGTGGTGGAAGACCGTGGCCACAGCGCCGAAGGGTTCAGGGCGCGGCAGATCACGTCGGACATCGTCAATGAATCCGATCTGATCCTGGTCATGGAAAAAGAGCATGTAAAACAAGTGTTGAAGATCGCCTCCCACGCCAGGGGCAAAGTGTTTCTGCTCGGCAAGTGGCAGAACGAGCGAGAAATACCGGATCCGTATCGTCAGGGAAAGGCCGCTTTTATTCATGCGCATGCATTGATTGAAGATGCTGTTTGCTCTTGGGCGCAACGCCTCGGGCGTTGATGAATATTCTTCAGTTCAGTGAATGGTAAGAACAGACTTATGCAGTTACCGTCAGTAGTCGGCACCCGGGACAATGATCAAGACAGCATTGATATCCTCGGCATCTTTGGCTCGTTGATCGACCGCAAATGGTTGATCGGCGCCTTCACCGGCGCCTTCATGATGACCGGCGTGGCCTATGCCGTGCTGTCGACGCCGGTGTACCTGGCGAACGCGCTGGTCCAGGTCGAACCGAAAAAGAACGACATGCTCGGGTTCTCCGACCTGAGCAGCATGCTGGGCGGGCAGTCGCCGTCGGTGACCGAGATCGGCATCATCAAGTCGCGGGCGGTGATCGGCCGCACCGTCGATGACCTGCGCCTCGACATCGACGTCACGCCCAACACCTTTCCGGTGATCGGCGGCTTCCTGGCCCGGCGTTATCGGGGCGACAGCGAAGACAGCGTCTCGCGCCCGCGTTTCGGCCTCAACAGCTATGCTTGGGGCGGCGAGCGCCTGGACATCGAGCGCCTCGACCTGCCCAAGGAACTGCTGGGCAAGAAGCTCACCCTGGTCGCGGCGGACCAGCACCGGTTCCAGCTCTTCGACGACAACGACAACCTGCTGGCCGAAGGCGTGGCCGGCAGCGCCTTCGACCAGGACGGCGTCGCCGGGCTGGTCGGACGGCTGCAGGCCAACCCCGGCACCCGCTTCGAGGTGGTGCGCAACCCGCGGATCGTCACGATCCAGAGCTACCAGGATGCGCTGGACATCGCCGAGCAGGGCAAGGAGTCGGGCATCATCCGCCTGGCCCTGGCCAGCAGCGATGCGCCCGAGGCGGTGAGGATCCTCAACAAGATCTCGTCGCTGTACGTGCAGCAGAACGTGCAGCGCACCTCGGCCGAAGCGGCCCAGAGCCTGAATTTCCTCCAGGGCCAACTGCCCCAGGTCAAGCGTGACCTGGCCAAGGCCAGCGAAGCGCTCAACGCCTACCAGACCCGCGGCAAGACCGTGAACATCTCCCTGGAGACCCAGTCGATGCTGGGCCAGGTCGTCGGCCTGGACACCAAGATCTCCGAGCTGAAAATGCAGCAGGCGGAGATGGACCGCAAGTTCACCAAGCAGCACCCGGCCTACCGCGCCCTGATGACCCAGATCGGCGAGCTGACCCAGCAGCAGCGCTCGCTGGAGGGCAAGGTGCAGGACCTGCCGGCCACCCAGCAGGAGTTGCTTAACCTGACCCGCGACGTGGAAGTGGCCTCGCAGATCTACACGCAATTGCTGAACAAGGCCCAGGAGCTGGACATCGTCCGCGCCGGTGCGGTGGGCAACGTGCGGCTGGTGGATCCGGCGGATGTGGACATGACCAGCCCGATCAAGCCGCGCAAGGCCTTGATCGTGCTGATCGCGACGTTCTTCGGCGCCTTTGTCGGCGTGGCGCTGGTGCTGGTGCGCAAATCCATGAGCCGCGGTCTGGAAGGCCCGGAGGCCATCGAGCAGCTCGGCCTGCCGGTGTACGCGTCGATTCCCTACAGCGCCCTGCAGAAGGAAGAAGACAGCAAGAAGGTCCGGGCCAAGGCGGCCGAGACCCAGCCGGCCTACCTGCTGGCCCTGCGCAACCCGACGGACCTGTCCATCGAGTCGATCCGCAGCCTGCGCACCTGCCTGCACTTCGCCGGGCTGGACTCGACCAACAACCGGATCATGATTTCCGGCCCCAGCCCGCAGGTCGGCAAGACGTTCGTGTCTTCGAACCTGGCGGCGGTCATGGCGCAAAGCGGCCAGCGGGTGGTGCTGATCGACGCGGACATGCGCAAGGGGCATTTGCACAAGACGCTCAACACGCCCATCGCCAACGGCCTGTCGGACCTCTTGGTCAAGCGCTGCAGCCTCGAACAGGCGATCCACAAGATCGAGGTCGACAACCTGCACTTCATCAGCCGCGGCCAGGTGCCGCCCAATCCGTCGGAACTGCTGATGCACGCCAACTTCCGCGATCTGCTGGCCGAGCTCAGCGAGCGCTACGACGTGGTGATCATCGATACGCCGCCGTTGCTGGCGGTGACGGACGCGGCCATCGTCGGCCGCGAAGCGGGGATCAGCCTGATCGTCACCCGGTTCGCGGTGAACCCGGCCAAGGAGATCGAATTGACGATCCGCCGGTTCGCCCAGAACGGCATCGAACTCAAAGGCGCGGTGTTCAACGGCGTCGAGAAGCGCGCGGCCAGTTACTACGGCAACGGCGGTTACGGTTACTACAGCTACGAATACGCGTCCGACAAGTCCTGAGTCGAGCGACGGTTCCAATTGGCAAGGAAGTGGGTGGGTTGTGAAAAAAATTCTGCACGTGGCTGAAACGATAAAAGGCGGCGTCGCGACGGTGATCCGCACGATATCGGCGTCGCCCGACGACGAAACCTCGAACTACGAACTGATCTATCTGGTGCCCAAGGACCAGAAGCAGGAACTGCACGGCATCGACGGGGGGCAGATCCGCACCTTCGAAAGGAGCGGGCGCAATGCGCTGTCGATGCTGCGCTTCGCCTGGCAGCTGATCCGGGTGATGCTCAAGGAAAAGCCCGATGTGGTGCACCTGCACAGCACCTTTTCCGGGGTGATCGGCCGTTGCGTGTGCCTGGTCCTGCGGCCTTGGCGGTCGCCGAAGATCATCTATTGCCCCCATGCCTTTTCGTTCCTGATGGAAGGCTCGCCGGCCAAGCGCAAGCTCTATTCGCTGATCGAGCGGCTGCTGCAGAACGTCACGGACGTGATCATCTGCGTCAGCCGCTACGAGCTGGACAAGGCCGCCGCGTTCGGCATCGACCGCAAGCGCATGACCCTGATCTACAACGGCATTCCGACCAAGGATGAGGCCCGCAAGGCTGAGGGGACGGAGCCGATCCAGCTGCTGTTCGTCGGCCGTCTCGACTATCAGAAAGGCTTCGACGTGCTGCTCAAGGCCTTTGCCGAAGTGCGGCGCACCGACCTCAAGCTCACGGTGGTGGGCAGCGCGGTCAACGAAGACGCGGTCGCGCCTGCGCCGATGGACGGGGTCGAGTACCTGCCGTGGGTGACTCCGGCCGAGGTCAACGCGCTGTACCGCCAGGCCGATGCGCTGATCGTCCCCAGCCGCTGGGAAGGGTTTGCGATGGTGCCGCTTGAGGGCATGGCCATGGGCCTGCCGGTGATCGCCAGCGACTGCACGTCCTTGCCGGAACTGGTCACCCACGGGGTGTCCGGCTACATCTTTCCCGCCGGCGACCATCAGGCGCTGGCCGACCGCCTGATGCGGATCCACAAGCCGGGGCTGACCGCCCTGGGCCTTGAAAGCCGCCGGATCGTGCGCGAGCGCTTCAGCGCCGCCCTGATGATCCGCCAGACCTATGACGTGTATTGCGCCCCCACTTGTTAAGTAGAAATCAGCTTATGAACGTAACGATCTTGCATGGCTACAGTGCGTCCAACTCCGGTGACGGCCTCTTGGTGGACCTGGCCATCGCCCTGGTGCAGCGAAACTTCGGTGCCGACACGTCGATCAATGTCGTGGCGTCCGACCCGCAGTCCTTCAGCTACCTGCCGCACAAGCGCTTCGACGCGCCGGTGATGGCGGCCAAGGGTTTGGGGCGGGTCAAGCAGGCGGTGTTCCTCAACCGCTCCTACGCCGCCCTGGCGGATCTTTTGAAGAAGACGGATCTGATCGTCGGCGTCGGCGGCGGCTACATGCGTTCCAAGAGTGCCTTCGAACACATCAAGCTGAAGCTGGGGCACGCCAAGCAACTGGAGACGGCGATCCTCAGCAAGGTGCCGTCGGTGTACCTGCCGCAGAGCATCGGGCCGTTCCACGGCGAAAGCCGCAAGATCGTCGAGCACTACGCCAGCGCCGACGCGGTGTTTGTGCGCGACAACCGCTCCTCGGCGATGTTCGAGGCCTGCGAGAACGTCTACCGGGCGCCGGACCTGGCGGTGCAGGCCCTGGCCGGCAAGATCCTCATGCAGCCCAAGTTCACCCGTTGCGCGTCGACGCCGGCCACGGTGTGCGTGGTGCTGCGCAAGCCGCCGGCGTGGAGCCAGGAGAAGAAAGTCGCCTACGTCGCCAACCTCAAGGTGCTGCTGCAGCGCCTGAAGGAAAGGAGCAAGGTGGTCTGCGCGGTGCAGAGCGCCGTGCGCGGCAACGACGACGGCGCGTTCTACCGCGAGCTGGGCATCACCGAAGACCTGCTGCCGCTGAAGGCGACCCTGGCCAAGCACCAGCCGGACCTGGTGATTTCCGTGCGCCTGCACGGCGCCATCGAGTCGCTGCTGTCGGGCGTGCCGGCCTACCACATCAGCTATGAGCGCAAGGGCTTCGGCGCCTACCAGGACATGGGCGTGGAGGACTGGGTGATCAACGGCGGCGACATCGATGTCGACACCGTCATCGACACGGTCTACGCGCCGGACGCCCTGAGCCGCTTCGGCAAGCGCCTGACCGACACCTGCCGCGAGATCGAAGCCAAGACCGTGATGATGGACGAGATCATCAAGGGCGTCGTTCGATGATCTTCAGGCTCCTGCTGCGGGGCGGTGCGCTGGGCGCCAAGTTCCTGCTGGTGCTGGCCGTCACCCATTACCTGGGCTACGAGGCGCTGGGCTTCTACGGGGTGGTGGTCGCGGCTTCGCTGATCGCGTCGAAGTTCTACAGTGTCGGCTTCAGTTCCGAGATCAACCGTTTGATCAGCGTCGGCGGCAGCTCGCGCCGGGTCGTCGACAAGGTGCTGTGGCTGTACCTGGCCGTGGGCCTGGCGCTGTCGCTGGCGACGGTGGGGGTCTACTCGCTGTTCCAGTCGGTGCCGGCGACGCCCGCGCTGATCGCCTGCGTGACCCTGGTGCTGCTCACCGAGCACCTGTCCTTCGAGATCAACTCCTTTGTGTTTTCCGCCCAGAAAGCCACCTTGGGCGCGCTGCTGTTCTTCATCAAGACCGGCCTCTGGGCGCTGCTGGCGGTGGCCGGGCTGATGCTCGGCCAGGTCGCGGACATCGCGAGCGTCCTGTGGCTGTGGGTGGTGGCCAACGTCGTGGTGATCGTCGCCGGGTACGCCATCGTGGCCAAGGTGCACCGCGGGCGGGCGGAAGGGACGCTGGCGGCCGCGACCGTGTGGAAGGCCGGTTTGCCGTTCTACCTGGGCACCGGGCTGATCGCGTTGAGTCAGTACGCCGAGCGCTTTCTGATCGCCGACCTTGAGCCCTACGCCAACCTGGGCGTCTACGTGTACGCCTGGTCGGCGGCCAACACCTTGCAGGCGCTGTCCTACGCGGTGGTGGCGGTGGTGGGCATTCCGGTGCTGGCCAAGCGGTTTCAGGCCGAGGGGCAGCCGTTCACGGTCGGGCAACTGTTCGTGAACAAATGGGTGATGCGTTCGCTGGCGGTGTCGGCCGCGGTGGCGGTGCTGATCTACCTGTTCTTCAACGTCGTGCTCGACTACGTCGGCGCGCCGGTGCCGCGCCCGGACAACGGGATCCTCGGCGTGCTGATCGTGTCCTTTGCCTTGCGCGGGGTCGGCGACATCGTCTGGGGCGGCTTGATCGCCTCGAAGAACAGCCGGGTATCGCTGGCCAGCGCGGCCCTTTGCCTGCTGGTGTCGGTGCCGGTCAGCTACGTGCTGATCCGGCACTATTCGATCGAGGGCGCCGCCTGGGGCAACGTCTTCGCGATTGTCGTGCAGCTCGGCGCGATTGCGCTGCTGACCCGCACGACACAGGCGAAAAGGGCACTGGCATGGGGCTGAAGCTGCCGCGCATCGAGTTTCGCGGGGTGAAGCTCGATTCGTCGCTGTCGTTCCTGATCCTGTTCAGCGGCCTGTTCCTGTCGGTGGCCATGCCGCTGCTGGTGCCCCGGGCGCCGGGGCCGGACGCCATGACGCTGTGGATGTCCTACGCCCGCGCCGACAACTGCAACTTCTGGAACCCGTTCTCGCCGGACCGTTCGTCCTACGAGTGCTCGGCGTTCCTGCTGCGGCCCACCGGCATCGACCTGACCAATGCCTGGGCCTACGGGATGTTCTGCAATTTCTTCCTGACGGCGATCCCGGTGGTCGTCTTCCGGCGCATGCCGCTGGCGATCTTCGGCACCCTGTGCCTGTGGGGCATCGTCCGTTCGTTTTTCCTGGAGAACCTGACCAAGGAAATCATTGTGTCGGTGGCGGTGCTGAGCATTCTCCTGAGCTCGCTGACGCGCAAATACCGCGGCGGATTCTTTCTGTCGGCGGTGATCTACGGCGTGCTGATCCGGCCCTACTGGATTCTGTTTTCGCTGTCGTGGATCGGCGTCTGCGTGATGAAGAAGTACGTGTCGCGCGTCACGTTCTTCCTGATGCTGTTCTTGTTCTACCTGGCGGTCGCCATGGCGATCCAGGTGGCGCTCGGTTTTCCGGTGTCGTCGATCCGCGCCAGCAACAACGAGCTGCGCACGGCGGGGGAGGAGGGCTCCAAGTCGCTGATCGTGTCGTGGCTCAGCGGCAGCGACTTCGTTTCCCAGGCGCTGGACTCGATGATCATTTTCTTCCGGCTGTCGTTCCCCGCGGAGCTGATCCTGCTGTCCGGGCCGGGCCAGGTGATCTTCGTGGCGTTGATGATCATGACCGCGCTGCTGCTGTTCAAGGTCATCACGTCGACGGACTACAAAGGCATCCCCATCCAGACCAAGGCCAAGGAACTGATCGCGATCCCCCTCGCGTTCCTGCTGGTGCAAGGGCTGTTCGAGCCGGACTTCGGCTCCTTCGCCCGGCATTTCTCCATGGTGGTGCCGGTGCTGTTCGTGGGGCTGGGCCTGATGCTGCAGGGCAAGAAGCCCGTGCAGGTCGAATCAACCAATCGCGAGATGAGGCGGGTGCCGTAATGTCGAGCAAGAAAAAGTCCCTGGAGATCGAGACCCTGCGCGGTCTGGCCTGCCTGCTGCTGGTGCTGTATCACGTCATCGGCCCGCTGGGCGGTGGCCTGAAGATCGACGTGGGTTCGCCGTTCCGGATCCTCGCCGACTCCATGGTGTATGTGCGCATGC
This sequence comes from Pseudomonas sp. NPDC089534, assembly GCF_044749305.1. Lineage (NCBI taxonomy): Bacteria > Pseudomonadati > Pseudomonadota > Gammaproteobacteria > Pseudomonadales > Pseudomonadaceae > Pseudomonas > Pseudomonas sp. NPDC089534. The sequence continues at coordinate 22,636 of NZ_JBIVHR010000023.1, forward strand.
CGCTGTTCACCTTCATTTCGGGCTACATCTATTCGCTCTACAAGATCCGCGGGAATGACTTCGGGGCGTTCTTCAGCGGCAAGGTTCGGCGCCTGATCGTGCCGCTGTTCTGCGTGGGCGTGCCGTTTTCCGTGCTGCAGGCGGTGGGCCCCGGCGTGAACAAGGACGTGGGCGTGATCGATGCGCTGCTGTCGTTCTACATTCCGGTGAACCACTTCTGGTTCCTGCAGGCGGTGTTCATCATTTTCATGTTCGTCGGCCTGCTGGAATGGCGTGGCCTGCTGCGCACGGCGCCGCGCCTGTACCTGCTGTTTGCGTTCGCGGCGGCGGTGTTTCTGCTGCCGACCTTCAAGGTCGATGCGTTCGGCATCAACGGCGCGACCTATCTGCTGCCGTTCTTCGTGGCGGGGATGATCGGCCAGGAAAAGGTCGGGATCATCCGGCACGTGTTCAAGGTGATCGGGCCGTGGCTGTTCGTGATGATTTCGCTGGCGCTGCTGTACGTGGCCGCGATGGACCGCGACCTGATCATCGACCGCCGCAGCCTGATCGGGCTGACGGTGGGCTGCGTGTCGTGCTTCGCGCTGCTGTCGAGCGAGATGCGTTCGAAGTGGCTGACCTGGCTGGGCGGCTATTCCTACGCGATCTTCCTGTTCCATGTGCTGTTCGCCGCCACGTCGCGGGCGCTGCTGGGGCGCTTGGGCGTGAAGGACGAAAGCGTTCTGGTGCTCTGCGGCCTGACCCTCGGCCTGCTTGGGCCGGTGCTGCTGTCGACGGTGTTCAGCCGCTTCAACTTCACCTCCGTGCTGTTCCTGGGGGAGCGGGCCAAGGTCAAGAAGCCTGTCGGGCAGGTGGCCTCGGTGCCGCAGGCCTGATGGTGTCGCTCAAGGAGGTGCGCCATGTTCGCGGCCGATGATGTCGCCCCGGTCGCGGCCTCGGTGGTTCAGGCCGGCGATGCCCGCGAGCGTTTCGGCCAGTGGCGCGAGGGGAAGGCGGGGCCGGTGCTGTCCATCTCGGTGATCGGCGACAGCTACAGCGCCGGGCAGGATTTCTACCTCAACCGCTTGGTGCAGCGTCTGGCCGCCGAGGCCGGGTTCGCAGGCCCCGGCTACATCGGCTTCAACCACGGCGCGGCCCTCGGCGGCACGCATTTCAAGTACACCCGCAGCAGCGAAAAACACTTCGGCGGCTGGCAGGTGTCCGGCCTCGGCCAGGCCAGCCCCGACAGCCGCACCGTCACCGGACGCCCGGGCGCATGGCTGGAGATCGATGCCCATCCCTCGGCGGCCATCGATACGACGGTCACCGAGGCGAAACTGCTTTACCTCGGCAACGGAGAGCCCAGCGACGTGCGCTACCGCTGGGCACCTTCACTGGCCTGGCGCCCGCTGAGGCTCGACGGCGAAGGTGTCCGGGAAACGCCGTTGGCGGATCCGCCGGCGGCGCCGGACTGGGCGTTGCGGCTGGAGGTGGCGAGCGGCTCGCCGACGCTGTTCGGTGTGTGGATGAGCAATGGCCGGGGCGGCGTGCGGGTGTCGAAACTGGCGGCGTCCGGCGCGGCCTCGGCGGACTTCTACCACGCCGATGCCGGCTGGCAGGCGCAATGGAAAGCGGCGGTGGCGAAGATCCCGGCGGACATCTACCTGATCATGCTCGGCGGCAACGATCAGGGCTTCGGGGTCAAGCCCGAGCAATACCTGAAGAACCTCCAAGGCCTGGTGGGGATGCTGCGCGAGATCCAGCCGGCGGCGAGCATCAACCTGATCCTGCGCCAGGACACATCACGTTCTAGCGCCTACCCGATGTCGGCCTACGCGCAGGTGCTGGAGCCTTGGGCCCGTGAGGCCCGCCTGGGCTACGCCAACATGCAGTGCGCGTTCGGCGCCGACGTCAGGCGCTATGCCGCCGGCGGGCCGATGCCGATGATCGGGCCGGACAGGATTCATCCGGATCCGGCCACGGGAGGGAAGGTGATCGCCGGGTTTTTCCATCGCCTGATGGTCGGCGGCCGTGAGGCGGTGTCGCCGCAGGACAGCTGCGGCGACACCCGGCGCTAGGCGTTCAGCCAGGGGCGCGCTCGAAGGCGTCCAGATGGCCGAGCAGTTCGGCGGTCCTGCGCGGCATCCCGTGCGTGTCGCAACGGGTTTCCACCGTGACGATGACCGCCGGCTCGTTGCAGCACAGGCGCACCCGGAACCGCCAGTCGCTGAAGATCACCTTCAGGCCGTCGCGGTCGTCGATCTCCAGCGCCTGTTCGGCATACAGCCGCTTCAGGTGGGCGAGCAGGGGATAGGGATCGGCCAGCGGCCGGCGGATGTCGCCGGACGAGGGAAACATGCCGATGCGTTCCACCAGCAGGATCGTGCCGAGCCAAGACTCGTTGGCGCTGGGCAGCGGCTGATGGCGGGACAGCCAACTCATCACGCCGAGGTTGTCCACCGACCGTTCAAGGTCCGCCGCGTGTTGTGCAATGTTCATAGGGGTTTGCCTGAATGAGGGATGGACGTTACGGGTGCGCCGGCGCGGGGCTCAGCGGCCCTTCAGGTAGACGTTCTCGTAGCAGAAGTTGGTCGCCTGGAGATAACCCTCGGCGTCGCCGCAGTCGAAGCGCAGGCCCTTGAACTTGTAGGCCAGCACGCAGCCGTTCTGCGCCTGCTTCATCAGCGCGTCGGTGATCTGGATTTCCCCGCCCTTGCCCGGCTGGGTGTCGGCGATCAGGTCGAAAATGTCGGGGGTCAGGATGTAGCGGCCGATGATCGCAAGGTTGGACGGGGCGTCCTGCGGGGCGGGTTTCTCCACCATGTTGTCGACCCGGTAGAGGCCGTCGCTGATCGGCTCGCCGGCGATCACGCCGTACTTGTGGGTCTGGTCGCGGGGCACTTCCTGGATGGCCACGATGGAGCAGCGGAAGCGCTTGTACAGCTGGATCATCTGCGCCAGCACGCCGTCGCCTTCCAGGTTCAGGCACAAGTCGTCGGCCAGCACCACGGCGAAAGGCTCGTCGCCGATCAGCGGACGGCCGCTGAGGATCGCGTGGCCCAGGCCCTTCATCTCCACCTGGCGGGTGTAGGAGAAGGTGCAGGTGTCGATCAGCTCGCGGGTGCCGGCCAGGAACTTCTCCTTGTCGGTGCCGCGGATCTGGTGTTCGAGCTCGTAGCTGATGTCGAAATGGTCTTCCAGCGCGCGCTTGCCCCGTCCGGTGACGATCGCCATGTGTTGCAGGCCGGCGTCACGGGCTTCTTCGACGGCGTATTCGATCAACGGTTTGTTGACGATCGGCAGCATTTCCTTGGGCATGGCTTTGGTGGCCGGCAAGAAACGCGTGCCATAGCCGGCCGCGGGGAACAAGCATTTACGAATCATAGAAATATCCTGGGCATTCATGGCGCACAGCCAATCGGCGTGCAATAACGAAAGGTTGCAAGTTTCAATGTTGATTGAACGCTTACTTTAATACCTGAGTCAGGTAATTGATGGCAAATGGCAATGTGTGCGGAAGTCGATAATGTTATTAGATGTCGACTTTATTGTTGTTGGTTATTTTTAGTCGGTATCTGCCGATAGTGGCAAGAGTGCGGTGATGTTAATAAGTAGCAGGCAATACAGTTTGGGTTGGAAAAATATTTTTCGCCAGTCGTTGAACTTGTTTTGTTTAAGGTTGTTGTCGGCCTAGTTTGTGTGAATTGCGACACATATTCAACAGGCCAGGCTTGACGCGCTACTGGGAAGTTTCCCGACTAAGGACCGCGCTATGAAGATTCTGGTAACCGGTGGCGCCGGCTATATCGGCTCGCACACCACACTTGCGCTGCTTGAGGCAGGCTATGAAGTTGTTGTCCTGGACAATCTCTGCAACAGCAGCGATGCGGCCTTGCAGGCGGTGGAGGCCATCTGCGGAAGACGTGCGCAGATGATCCGCGGGGACGTGTGCGACAGGCCTCTGCTGGATCGGATCTTCCGGGAACACGCGATTGATGCGGTGCTGCACTTCGCCGGGCTCAAGGCCGTGGGCGAGAGCGTGCGCAAGCCGCTGGAATACTACGAGAACAACGTCGGCGGCAGTGTGACGCTGTGCCAGGCGATGGCGGCGGCCGGGGTGTTCCGCCTGGTGTTCAGCTCGTCGGCCACGGTGTACGGCGCGCCGGAGCGGATGCCGATCCGCGAGGACTTCCCCACCGGTCAGCCCACCAGCCCCTACGGCCAGTCCAAGCTGATCGTGGAGAACGTGCTGCGCGACCTGTGCCAGGCCGAGCCGCGCTGGAGCATCGCCCTGCTGCGCTACTTCAACCCGATCGGCGCGCACCACAGCGGCCGGATGGGCGAAGACCCCAACGGCATCCCCAACAACCTGGTGCCGTACATCAGCCAGGTGGCGGTCGGCAGCCTGCAGGAACTGTCGATCTTCGGCAACGACTACCCCACGGCCGACGGCACGGGCGTGCGCGACTACATCCACGTCGTCGACCTGGCGGACGGGCACCTGAAGGCCCTGGAGACCATCACCGGCCGAACCGGCATCCACACCTGGAACCTGGGCACCGGCGACGGCTACAGCGTGATGCAGGTGCTTCAGGCGTTCGAGCAGGCCTGCGGGCAGCCGGTGCCGTACAAGGTGATGCCGCGCCGTTCCGGGGACGTGGCCGAGAGCTGGGCCGACCCCTCCAAGGCCGCCGCGGAGCTGGGCTGGAAAGCCACGCGCAGCCTGCAGGACATGGTGACCGACACCTGGCGCTGGCAATCGAGCCACCCGCAGGGTTACCGCGGATGATGTCAATTTGGACCGATGTTAGTTTCGGTCAGACTGTTAGATAACGTCGGGAAATTACGCTGGAATTGCCCGGTTCAAGTCCGTAGATATAAACGTGCCGTTCGACATTTATAAGTCAGGATTGATTGTGAATGAACGACGGCTCATGTTCGCGCAGTTTGCGACGTGATCCCTAACATCCAGCGGACGGCCTGATGTTATTAAAGTCGAATGCCGGAAAGGAGTGGGTATGAAAAAAGTGATGGCGATCGCCTTGTTGTCGTTGTTCGGCAACTTGGCCATTGCAGCCGAAGCGCCGCTCACGGCGGTGACCAATGTGTCGGGCAACGTGGCGGCTTCTCAAGCGCCCGCCGCCAGTACCGCAATGGTTGCCAGTGCCGTAGCGGCATCCAACAGCGGTGGAAGTGCGAACGGCGGTACAACCGGTACCACAGGTACAACGGGTACTACCGGCACGCACAACTAACGGTAACAACTGTTGGTGCAGTACAAGGTCGCCCGACGCAAGTCGGGTGACTTTGTTTTTGGATTCGCCCTTGAATAGCGTAGTGCCATTATGACTCGTAGTGTTTATCTTTTAATGTTGGCAAGTCTCGCTCTGCAAGGTTGCATGTTTTCCCCCGGCCAGCACCTGAACACCTTCGGCATCACACGCCAGGGCGCCAGCGAAAGCAGCCGGGTCGAACTGATCCCGATCACCCCCAAGCTGATCTCCATGAACCGGGCGACCCAGAAGCGCGAAACGCTGCCGCCCGAGTTGCTGGAGGCGCCGGCCGAGTACCGCATCGGCCGCAACGACGTGCTCTACATCACCGTCTGGGACCACCCCGAATTGACGGCCCCGTCCGGCGCGCAGCAACAGATCGACGCCAACGGCCGACTGGTGCGCTCCGACGGCACGCTCTATTACCCGTTCATCAAGGAAGTGCAGGCGGCCGGCCGCACCATCCAGCAACTGCGCTCGGACATCGAGCAGCGGCTGTCGGCCTTCATCGCCGAGCCCCAGGTGGATGTCGCCGTGCTGCGTTTCGCCAGCCAGAAGGTCGTGGTGTCCGGCGCCGTCGCCAAGGCCGGCCCGCAGGCCATTTCCACCAACCCGCTGAGCGTGGTCGAAGCGCTGGGCTCGGCCGGCATCGACACCAACAACGCGGACCTGTCCGGCCTGCTGCTGACGCGCAACGGGCGGGCGTACCCGCTGAACCTCGACACCCTCAACCAGCAGGACTCCGAGCTGCAGAACGTCTACCTCCGGGGCGGCGACCAGCTGTACCTGCCGTACAACGACAACAAGCGCATCTACGTCATGGGCGAGGTCAACCAGCCCCGTGCGCTGAGCTTCAAGACCGCCACCATGAACCTCTCCGACGTGCTCGGCTCGGTCGGCGGGCTGAGCCAGACCACCGCCAACGGCAACGCCGTGTATGTCATCCGCGGGGTCGAGAACCTCGATGTCGAGCCGGCGAAGATCTATCAGCTCGAAGCCGAATCGCCCACCGCCATGGTGCTGGCCACGCACTTCGAGGTGCGTCCCCAGGACGTCGTCTATGTCGGGCCTGCCAACGTGACTCGCTGGAACCGCCTCATCAGTCAATTGGTGCCGTCGGCGTCGATTGTCGGTACGGGCGCTTCCGCTGCGAAGAACTGGAGCGAATTCAGTAACAACAGCAAATAAGGCCGGGCCCGACAGTGAAAACGTTGAAGACAGGCATCGGCCTGAGCGCGGTCCTGTGGCTGTGCGGCTGCAACCCGTTGATGGTCGCCTCCCTGACCAACCTCAAGTCGGCGGCCGTCGGCCCGGATGAGCTGGAGGTGACGGCGGCCCAGGTGGCCGAGGTGCGCTATCCGCAACTCAAGCTGACCACGCCTTCCGGCTCCGGTGTGCTGGCGCTGGTGCGCGAGCGCGGGGACCTGCAGTTCTGGGTCGCCTCCGGCAAGCAGGTGCTGCTGATGCGCGACGGCCTGGCGGTGCGCAGCATCGGCCTGGGCCTGGAAGGGGATCTGGACGGCACGCGGCTGTCCGACGCCGCGCCCTTTAAACAAGGCCTTCAGCACGTCGCCGACGGCTACACCAGCCAACGCTGGATCGACCTCTACAAGGGCCAGGAGGTCGGGTTGCAGGTCAACAGCCGCTTCACGCGCAAATCCATGGAAACCCTCGACATCCTCGACAAGGAATACGCCGTGCTGCGCATCGACGAGCGGATCGACGTCCCGGCCATCGGCCTGCGGGCGACCAACCGCTACTGGGTCGATCCGAAGGACGGTTTCATCGTGCAGAGCGAGCAGCAACTGACCTCTCAACTGCGGGTGAAGATCGTGCACCTGACCCCTGACCGCAGGCATGTGCCATGAAGCGGCTGAGGATGTGGTCGGCGGGCCTGCTGCTGGTGGCCGGGGCAGGGCAGGCGGCGGTGGTCGTGTCCGGCGATGTGGCCAATCCGGGCCCGGTGGAGTTGCCGGCGGGCGGGCGTTTGACCGACGTGATCAGCGTCGCGGTGCCCAACGCCGAAGGCTACTGGCTGGCGGGGGTGCTGCTGCGCCAGTCCTTGCTGGAGCAGCAGACCCGGCTCAAGGCCGGGGTGCTGTTCGACCTGGACGTGCTGCGGCGCGTGGCCGTGCTGTTCGACCGTCCGAGCCGCGAAACCCTCGCGGTGCGCACGGCCGAGGAGGTGCGGCAGATGCCGGTCACCGGGCGTCAGGTCGCGAACCTGGATCCGGTGGCGCTGGAGGTCGGCTTCGCCCGCAACATTCGCCTGGACGACGGCGACCGGCTGATCTACCCGGCGCGCGTCGATGAGGTCGAGGTGCTGGGCGCCGTCGCCGAGCCGTGCCGCTTGCCCTATCAGCCGTTGCAGGAGGCCCGCGACTACCTGCAAGGCTGCGCGCTGCTCGAGGACGACGCAGACGCCGATTACCTGTGGCTGATCCAGCCGGACGGCGCGGTCCGGCGGATCGGCATCGCGCACTGGAACCGCGAGAGCGGGCACTTGCCGGTCGCGGGCAGCCGGATCCTGGTGCCGTTGAAGAACGACGACCTGGATCCGCCCATTCCTGAACTGAATCAGCAGTTGGCCGAGTTCATTGCCACGCAGTTGGCTGAGGTGGTTCGTTGAAGTTACGTTTTGCAGCCGTGTTGCTATTGCCGTGCGGGTTGGCCCATGCCGAGCCGCGCATCACCCAGAACGATTTCGGCGGTGCGGGCCTGTTGCAGACCCCGACCGCGCGGATGTCGCCCGCCGGCGAGTTGAGCGTGAACGCCAACCGCACCAGCCCCTACAGCCGCTACAGCGTTTCATTGCAGCCGCTGGACTGGCTGGAAGGTTCGTTCCGCTACACCGCCATCACTAACCGGCCCTACGGCCCGTCGTCGATGAGCGGTGACCAGAGTTACAAGGACAAGGCGGTCGACGTGAAGGCCCGCCTGTGGGAGGAGACCCACTGGGCGCCCGAAGTGGCCCTGGGCTTCCGGGACATCGGCGGTACGGGCCTGTTCGCCAGTGAATTCGTGGTGGCCAACAAGCGTTTCGACAACCTGGATTTCAGCGCCGGCCTCGCCTGGGGCTACATCGGCAACCGCGGCGACATCGACAACCCGTTCAGCGTGCTCGGCGACCGGTTCAAGACCCGGCCGGCCATGGAAGGCACCGGCGACGTCAACGCCGGCTCGTACTTTCGCGGCAGCCCTTCGTTCTTCGGCGGCGTCAGCTACCAGACGCCCTGGGACCGGCTGAGCCTGAAGCTCGAATACGAAGGCAACGACTACAAGCACGAACCCAAGGACAACGTGATCAAGCAGGACTCGCCGATCAACCTCGGCGCGGTGTTCAAGGTCACGGACTCGGTCGATGTCAGCGCCGCGTGGGAGCGGGGCAACACGGCGATGTTCGGCATCACCTTCCACACCAACTTCGTCAGCCGCAAGGCGCCGGCCAAGACTTTCGACCCGCCGGCCGAGCCGCTGCCGGCCAAGGCGCCGGTCAAGCCGATGGATGAGGTCGACTGGGCCGACGTGTCGCAGCGCCTGCAACAGAACGCCGGCTACAAGGTCGAGCGCATCAGCCAGCGCGGTTCCGAACTGCTGGTGTACGGCGAGCAGCAGCGCTACTTCCATTCGGCCAAGGCGGTCGGGCGGGCGAGCCGGATCCTGGACAACAGCGTCAATGACGACATCGACTGGTTCACCGTGGTCAACAAGCGCTACGACCTGGCGCTGGAAGAGACCAGCGTGCCCCGGCAGACCTTCCGCGAAGTGATCAACAACGAAGAGCCGCTGCAGTCGCTGCACCGCACCACCGAGGTCAACCCGGCGATGCCGCACAACGAGAAGACCCTCTACACCCAGCCGCTGCAGCGGTTCAGCTACGGCATGGGCCTGGGATTCAAGCAGAACGTCGGCGGCCCGGACGGCTTGCTCTACCAGTTCAGCGCGGACGCGGACGCGGAGTTCCGCTTCACCCGCAACACCTGGTGGAGCGGCATGCTCAGCGAAAACCTGGTGAACAACTTCGACAAGTTCACCTACGACGCGCCCAGCGGCCTGCCGCGGGTGCGCACGGACCTGCGCCAGTACCTGACCACCTCCGACACCACCATGCCGCTGTTCCAGCTCAGCCACGCCGAGCAGTTGGACAAGGATCTGTACGGCATGGTCTACGGCGGCTACCTGGAATCGATGTTCGCCGGGGTCGGGGCCGAGGTGCTGTTCCGGCCGACCGGCGAGCGCTGGTCGGTCGGCGCGGACCTGAACTACGTGCGTCAGCGCGAATTCGACCAGGGCTTCGACCTGCGCGACTACTCGGTGCTGACCGGCCACATCACCGGCTACACCGACTTGCCCTACGAAACCCTCGCCGCCATCAGCGTCGGCCGCTACCTGGCCGGCGACTGGGGCGTGACCTTCGACATCTCGCGGGAATTCTCCAACGGCGTGCGCTTCGGCGGCTGGGCGACGATGACCACCGCCAGCGGGGCGGAGTACGGCGAGGGTAGCTTCGACAAGGGCATCTACCTGTCCATCCCGTTCGACGAGATGATGAGCATGTCGACGATGCGCCGCGCCAACCTCGTCTGGGCGCCCCTGACCCGCGACGGCGGCGCGCGGCTCAACCGCAGCTTCCAGCTGCACTCGATGACCGACAGCCGCGACGACGACATGTTCTACCGCAACTTCGAGAAGATCACCGAGTGACCTGAAACCTTGTGGGAGCGGGCTTGCCCGCGATGGAGCCACCACAGGCGACATCTTGGTTGGCTGACCGGCCGCTATCGCTGGCAAGTCGAATCGTCGCGCCGCAGTTCCCACAGGTATCCCAGATGTTCATAAGGCTCATGTGCACCATCAAAAACTGTGGGAGCTGGCTTGCCAGCGATGAGGCCGGCACAGCCGACATCTCTATTGCCTGACCCGCAGCCATCGCCAGCAGGCTGGCTCCCACAGTTATTGCGGTGCACATGAATCCTGCGGACACCCAAGATTCCTTGTGGGAGCCAGCCTGCTGGCGATGGCTGCGGATCAGGCACCGCAGCTCAAAGCAGCCTCCACACAAAAACACCACCCACAAAAAAGGGGACTTTCGTCCCCTTGCGCTGCCTGTTGCCTTGCCCTCAATAGATATCCTTCGACAACAACGTGAACGGCGTCTTCACCAGGATCTTCACATCCAGCCACAACGACCAGTTGTTGATGTACTGAAGATCGATCTCCACGCGCTTCTGCATCTTGTCGAGGGTGTCGGTCTCGCCCCGGCAGCCGCTGATCTGCGCAAGGCCGGTGATGCCCGGTTTGATTCGGTGACGCGCCATGTACGCGAGAATCTTGCCCGAGTAGTAGTTGTTGTGCGCCACCGCATGCGGACGCGGGCCCACCAGCGCCATGTGCCCTTGCAGCACGTTGAAGAGCTGCGGCAGCTCATCCAGCGAGGTGCGGCGGATGAAGCGGCCGACCGCCGTGATGCGCGAATCGTTGCGGCTGGCCTGCTTGACCTCGCGGTCGTCGTGCACGCGCATCGAACGGAATTTCCACACCTGGATCACCTTGCCGTTCCAGCCGTGGCGGTCCTGCTTGAAGAACACCGGGCCCGGCGAGCTGAGCTTCACGGCCAGCGCGATCAGCAGCAGCACCGGGCTCAGCAGGAGGATGGCCACTAGCGCCACGGCCTTCTCCACCAGGCTTTTGCTCAGCGCGGCGGTCGGTCGGCTGGTCAGCGGGCTTTCGTTCAGGTAGATCGCCGGCAGGCCGTCCACGACTTTCACCGAGTGGTTGAGCAGCGTCAGGCTGTTCAGGTCCGGCACCCACACCACGTCGACGTTGGCGTCCAGCAGATCGACATACATGGCTTCGATCTTCGCCGCTTCGCTCAGGGGCAGGGTGATGTAGAGGCGACGGATGCCGTGGCGGCGGATCAGCTCCAGCAGCTCCTCCTGGGCGCCGACGACGCGCGGTGCGCCCGCCTCCAGTGCGGGAACGGTGCCGTTGCTGACCAGCCCGACCAGCGGCAGGTTTTCGCTCTGGTTCAGCTTCTTCGCCAGGCCCAGGGCCAGTTCGCCGGTGCCGACGATCAGGGTCTTGTGCTCGCTTTTGCGGGTGCGCTGGTAGTACTTGGAAAACGCGTGCAGCGGCGCGTACAGCAGCGCCTGGCCGAGGAAGCCGTACACGGCCCAGTCGAGGATCACCGGCGGCGAAAACAGCTCATCAGCCTTGCAGACGAACGCGATGAACGCCAGGGCGCCCATGGTCATGGACCAGCCCGCCAGCAGGCGACCGAGCCCGGTCAGGTAATTGTCCCGCTTTCGGTATGCGCCGCTGAACGTATAGGCCGGAACCGAGGCCAGCACCGCCAGCATGGTGCACATCCGATAATAGAACTCCACCTTGCCGGTGTGCTGCTCGGCCAATATGAACAGCAGTGAAACAATAAAGCACTGCGCCAATGCCCATTGGCCCCAGAAGGTAAGTCCCTTGAGGCCGGTGTTTCTGTTGATACGAAGAGTAAGATCCATACGATATCCCCAAAAGACGTCCATTCAGGTTTCGACAGTTGAAAACCGAGTTGTTAATAGACTTGTTGTTTTTGTTGGAGCCAGTGTCCTGAGGTAACAGCGTCGATATGCCGAACTGTCGTCATTGAATAGACTAAGTTATTGCCGGGGATGGTGTCTGACGAGTTCTAACAAGATGGCATAGTGCCAACTATTGAATAAAGAGAAGTCTGCAACGTTAGAAAAGGTCAAAGGCGGAGGGGTGAATAAATGATGTTGTGTTTGATACTGTAGGGGCGTGGGAGGCGGGATCGGTTAAAACAGGGAGGAGGTCAAACAGGAGTGCTTTTTTATTTTTGTTTTTGCACTGTTTCTGTTTGTTTTATACGTGGGCGGTCGGTGTGTTTACGCGACGACTTCCTGAATCAGACAATAGCCGCGATTCCTGACGGCGCGGAACAGTCGCTCACCGTTGCTGGCGCTCTTGAACTTGTCTTGCAGTCGGCTCAGGCACATCTCCAGCCCGCGGTAGTGCTCAGGCTCCCGGCCGATGCTGAGGATCAGCTCGTCGCGGCTGACGACGCGCTCCTCATGGTGCAGCATCTTCCTGACCAGGGCCGTCTCCAGGCCGGTGAGGCTGATTTCCACACCTTGCTTGCCCAGCACGCCCTGATCGTCATCCAGGTGCCAGGCTTCGGCGGCGGCCGGCTCGGCCTCGACCGAACGGGGCATGCCGCCGGTTTCCCCTGTCGTGGCCGGAACGCTCTGGAACGGATTGGCCGACTGGGCGGCCAGCCACTCGGATTCGAGGGTGGCCAGTATCTTTTGCGTGTCATGTTCGATGCTGCGCGCGACATTCTTCCTTGTGACGCTCGGGTAGGTGAACTCCATCAGCATGGGGGCGGAAGAGGGCGAAGCAACACCTTCGATGAACATTTGTGCCTGGGACGTGCCGAACGAATTGAAACGCTCACTGGACAGGATCGATTCAAGTTCACGTTGCGACGAAGTGCTGTGAGTCACGACAACAAAATATTTTCGGTGGAGGGTGGTACTGGTTTCCATGTCTCTCTCCTAAAACTGCGTGCCAAAGTTTGGCTAAAAGATATTCGGCAGGCGAGTAATCACCACCTCGGCAATAACCATAAGGCAGGGTCTGGGCTCGAAAGTGGCCCTCGAATAGACTTCACTCGATCTGCTGCTTGAAACAGGGCTTTATTGTTATGGTTCGGTGTTGCCACCGCGCTCATGCAATCGACAACTTATTATTGAATTTGAAACATGAATTAAACGGCGGGATCCAGGATCTTTATATGGTTGCATCAGACGCTCCTTCGTATGCATGCAAAAAAACGGCATATCCTTGGTTCAGGCGGTTGAGATCAACCCCCTCATCAGACGGTATCCGTATCCACGGATACTCTGAATGGCGTTTGTACCATACATGTCTTTGATTTTTCCACGTAGACGGCTGATCGACTTCTCCAGCGCCCGGGGATCATAGAAATTCGTGTTGAGCCCCATGATGTTGGCGATTTCATCATGGCTGAGTATGTGATTGCCGGTGTGCGCAAAGGCTTCCAGGATCTTCATTTCCGCGAAGGAGATGTCCAGTTTCCTGTGGGCGTCGGACAGGCAGATGCGCGTGGGATCCAGCACGAGGTCGATGTCCCGTTGCCATTCTTCGCTGTTGAAGAACTCGGCGAGCAGTTCACCGCCTTCGTCGGCGAGCGTATTGAGCTTGATACAGAAGTCGGCGCCCGCCAGATAGTATTTGATCTTGTTGAAGGCGCCCCGGCCGGTGATGACGGCGCAAATGATCGGCTTCAGATGGTCGGTGCGCAGCGATTCCACCAGCGTCAGGCTTTCTTCGAGCGCCTGGGGGCTGTCGATGACGATGAAGATGGCGCGATACGAACCGGAATGTTCATTCTGTTTAAGTGAACGACTGTACGAGTTGGCCTCGATCGTCATATCGGCCCGCACATGCCTGGCGACCAGCGCACTGAAATGTTCAGCCACGCCGCAGGTACGACCCAGTGTGAGGACACCTGGTTCGTCGTTTGTCCGGCGCTGGCTTCTAGTGGTCGCCAAGTTCCCTGTAAGCATCATGCATTGACTCGAAAAAGTGCTGACATCGGGATGTTAAAGCACAGTTTCTCATCTGTGACTGACAATTGGTAACATTTGCGCGGATTTTAGACGTGGCTCCCGAGTTTTCTAACAATAACTAAGCTTTTCAAGCTTTTAGTTGATTTTCTCGGAGGGGTGAACTAGTGGAAGAGGGGGCGTTAGATGATGGCGATGTGGAATTGTGCCATCATTTTGTATCTGTGGCGATTTGTTTTTTATGCCCTTTTGCCACTATCTGCCTGCGCATCGGTCATTCTTTACGTGAATGGATAATGTGAGGCGGGTCACATTTTATTGGGCTTGGGCTGATTTTGCCACTGGGGCCCTAAATTTATTTTGATGAATTCGTATCCGGACGATTAATAACATGGCTTGAGTGCGTCTTTTGATAAGGCCTATTCTCCGTCGCCGAGTGGAACAGTCGGGTATGGATACACGAACTGTTTAACATCATAGACGCAATTTCTGAATGCAATGGACGAAGTGCTCTTCAAGAGCGGTCTGACGGAGGATTAATGGATTTCTGGACCTTATTCCAGGTGTTGATATTAGGTGCGGTAGAAGGTCTGACCGAGTTCTTGCCCATTTCCAGCACAGGCCACCAGATCATTGTCGCGGATCTGCTGGAGTTCGGCGGCGAACGCGCCATGGCGTTCAACATCATCATTCAACTGGGCGCGATCCTGGCCGTGGTCTGGGCGTTCCGGCCCAAGATCTTCGAAGTCGTCAAAGGCCTGCCGACCCAGCGCAATGCCCAGCGTTTCACCGCGAACCTGCTGATCGCCTTTCTGCCGGCGGTGGTGCTGGGCGTGCTGTTCGCTGACCAAATCCATCATTACTTGTTTAACCCGATCACCGTCGCCGTCGCCTTGGTTGTGGGCGGGGTGGTGATGCTGTGGGCGGAACGGCGGGAACACGTGGTGAGCGTCGATCATGTCGACGACATGCGTTGGTCTGACGCGCTGAAGGTCGGTTTCGTACAGTGCCTGGCGATGATTCCGGGCACTTCCCGCTCCGGCTCGACCATCATCGGCGGTCTGCTGTTCGGCCTGTCGCGCAAGGCCGCCACCGAGTTCTCCTTCTTTCTGGCGATGCCCACCATGGTCGGTGCGGCGGTGTACTCGGGCTACAAGTACCGCGAACTGTTCCAAGCCGGCGACCTGCCGGTGTTCGGCCTGGGCTTCGTGATCGCCTTCATCTTCGCGATGATCGCCGTGCGCGGCCTGCTGAAGTTCATTGCGAACCACAGCTACGCGGCATTCGCCTGGTATCGGATCGCCTTCGGTCTGCTGATCCTGGCGACCTGGCTGTTCGGCTGGGTGAACTGGACCGCTGCGGCGGCCTGACGCCTGTTCGGCCAGGCGGAGCGATCCGCCTGGCCAAACAGTTTTCAACGTCCTTCGAGCAGCCCGGCGGCCTGATCCAGCAGCGCCAGCGGATCCTTGGCCTTGTGGATGTCCACCGACAGCAACTGACGAAACTTGCGCGCCCCCGGAAACCCGGTGCCCAGCCCCAGCACATGGCGGGTGATGTGGTGCATCGCGCCGCCGGCCAGCAGATGCTCGGCGATGTAAGGCCGCAGCTGCGCCAGTGCCTCGGCCCGGCTGATCACCGGCGCCTGGCTGCCGAACAGTTGTTGGTCCACTTCGGCCAGCAGGTAAGGGTTGTGGTACGCCTCGCGGCCCAGCATCACGCCGTCGAAGGTCTGCAGATGCTCGTGGCAGGCCTCCATCGTCTTGATCCCGCCGTTGAGGATGATCTCCAGCTCCGGAAAATCCGCCTTCAACCGCGCCGCCACGTCATAGCGCAGCGGGGGAATGTCACGGTTCTCCTTCGGCGACAGCCCCTCCAGGATCGCAATCCGCGCATGCACCGTGAAACTGGTGCAGCCGGCGTCGCGCACCGTGCCGACGAACTCGCACAGCTCTTCATAACTGTCCCGCCCGTTGATCCCGATCCGGTGCTTCACCGTCACCGGAATCGACACCGCATCGCGCATCGCCTTCACGCAATCGGCCACCAACTGCGGATGCCCCATCAGGCACGCGCCGATCATGTTGTTCTGCACCCGGTCGCTCGGGCAACCGACGTTCAGGTTCACCTCGTCATACCCATGCGCCTGCGCCATGCGCGCACACGCCGCCAGATCCAGCGGCACACTGCCGCCCAACTGCAACGCCAGCGGATGCTCCGCCTCGTTGTGCCGCAGGAAACGCTCGTGATCGCCGTTGAGCAACGCACCGGTGGTGACCATTTCGGTGTAGAGCAGGGCGTTCTTCGACAGCAGGCGTAGGAAGAACCGGCAGTGGCGGTCGGTCCAGTCCATCATCGGTGCAACGCTGAACCGGCGGGATGGCTCCGTACGGGCTTGGCTAGTGTTTTCGGGCGCTTTAGGGTTTTCGGATTTCATTGATACTGATCTTTTATACAGCGGTTTTTACCCATTTTCCCTTGTTTTCGAAGGCTGGTTGCTACAATGCAGCAATCGAATCGGGCAATGCAGCAACCGGAAATGGGCACGATCACATCACGCAAGCGCAAGGACAACTCTACGGCCTACACGGCGCAGATACGGATCAATCGGGACGGGCGCACAGTCTATCAGGAAAGCCAAACCTTCGACCGCAAGTAGGTAGCCCAGGCCTGGATCAAACAGCGTGAGTCGGAGCTGGCCCTGCCCGGCGCCATCGAGCGTGCCAACCGCAAGGGCGTGACGGTCAGGAATATGATCGAGCAGCACCTGTTTGAGTACGAGCAGATCCGGCCGCAGGGGAAAACCAAGAACTCGACGCTAAGCGCGATCAAGGAAGCTTGGCTGGGCGATCTCGACGACTCGGCGCTGACCAGTCGGCAGAAAGAGATTATTCGGATCCGCCGGGGTGATCTTGATGAGTCGCGGCAGGTTGTCCTGTTGCGTGACATGAAGAACCCCGGGCAGAAGATCGGCTACGAAGTCTGGTGCCATCTACCGAATGAAGCCTGGGCGATCCTCCACAGGATGCCCAGGATCAAAAGGGAGATCCTTCCCTCCAATGCCAGTTCAGTGTCAGCCGCATTCTCGCAAGCGTACCCGGGTTCGACATTGAGGATTTGCATTTCCATGACCTTCGGCATGAAGAGGTGAGTCGTTTGTTCGAGATGGACGGGGACATCCCGAGGGCTTCGAGCGTTTCTGGGCATCGTGACTGGACCTCTCTTAGGAGGTACGCCCGTCTACGAGGTCGAGGAGACAAATGTCAGAATGCGACCTTTCTCGATAAGGTGTACAAGAAAACGCTTTGATTTTCGACTTTGATATGACGCTTCAAAACGCATCTGTTTGTCTTCATATTGGTGTCGCAGGGATTTTTTGAAAGGATCAAGATATGTCGTTTCTGATTTGGAAAACTCGAATCGAGTCTGCTACTGGAAACATTGTTGCAGTCAGGGCTTGTGCCGACGGAGCTGAGCCATGGTTTTGGGTAGAGGCAGGTTTCATTGTGCAGATGATCAAGCAGGGCATAACCTTCAACACGTACAGGGAGGTAGGTAAAGACGACTGGAGAAAGGGTGCTCGTGTTGAGGTTTATAACGATAAATTCTTGAGGACTGTCGCCAACAGCACGGAGAAAGACAACCTCGAAAGTTTGCCCACAGAGAAAGTCTAAAGCGGTACCCTGGCGTAGACCTGTACGCCAGGATCATCCCATAACTGTTTTATGCTGCTCTGCCCATCAGTTGATTGTGTTCCCTCGTCGCTTTTTCACGCTGTCGATCAATGTAATTCGCTAGATCCTTGAAATGGACGCCTAAAGCAGTTTTTTGGGTGTTCGCACCCAAGCGCACCAGCGGAATATCAATCTCCCCGTCGAGCTGCTTTCGCTTGAGTTTTTCTAACGTCAAATGCATGTAATCGGCGCACACTCGATCAAGTGGGATGACTGCTTGACCATCATGCCGAGCCATAAGTAAGAACAAGGAGTTCATGCCGCCTCCGTCATGTTGTGTGGCCCCCATCTGCTATCACAGAGTCCGTATGCGCTTGAGCATTCGCTCTCATCTGTTGCGATCAATAGTCGTGCTGGATGCCGCCGCGAGCGGACTTTGACCATGCCGTGGGCTTTCGCGATCTGAGCGACGACATGGATGCCCTGGTGCTGGATGGGCTGGGTGAAATGGGAACGGCCGGCGGCCGTGAGATCGCCGGATTCCTTTCCGGGCCAGGACGGCAGCCGTGCATGGGGAGGATCAGCACCGGGCTCCGTGAGCCGCGTTTCGAGAAGCGCGTCTGCTATGCGGGCGGGGTCGAGGAGGGATAGCGGGTGGGCATCGACCTGCAGCCGCAGGACGGTGGCGGCCAGTATGACCTGGTGAAGCTCGTACCTGACGGCAACGGATCGGTGTCAGCCGCCACCGGCGGGGTGGTTCATGGCCCCGCAAGAGCCGAACGGCGCATGTTCAACGAATTATCGGCATCACCGATGATGGCGACCGGGGGCTGAGCGCCCTCGCGGACTCTCAGGCATACGTCAGAGAAGTCTCAACATCGAAGTGAAAAGGAGCGGTCGATCCGGATGCGTCAACATCCGGATCGACTGCCGTACCCGCGGATGATCCCTGGAAGTCCAGCCAAGGCGGGTACGAGGGGGGAGGGAGATGCACTTTTACTGTGATTTTTTGGAATGCGATCGACTTAAGTGTGATAATGACCGACCCATGCGACTTCGATGATTTAATCAGCAGCACTCGGCGGCACTCGTTAATCACCACAATGGAATCTAAGTAAATGCAGAAAGACTATTTGGGCGGGATACAGGCTCTACGGTTGCTTGCTTGTTTTTTTGTTCTTTTTCAGCATGTGACATTCTATACCTGTTACTTTAAGGGTATAGACTATCAGCCATTTCTGATGATTAACTTTGGTCGTATGGGTGTTAGTTTGTTTTTCGTGATATCTGGCTATGTCATGGGAATGTGTCTGGATCAAGGTAAGATGTTTCTTTGGAATCGTATTGCGCGAGTATATCCACCCTACTGGTTGGCTATAGTGGTTAGTTGGTTGGTTTTGGTTCCGCTCGGTATTGATTGGAGTTTTGACTTTAGGTCTGCATTGCTGCTGCCTACACAGCTAGTAAATAATAGCTATAGAATTCCTTACTGGACGCTCTGCTATGAGATGGCGTTTTATGTGCTTGTATTTGCGCTGATGCTAATGAGGGTATCTCGCAAGAACATGTTGTGGTTCTGCGCTGCTTGGCTGTCTTTGATCATCGTTGTTGATGCCTATAGGGTTATTGGTGACATCGACACTGCACAGGCTTTTGCACCGGTTGCTCAGCCGGGGTGGGGGATTCTAATAACGCCTTATCCGATCTTTTTTATCGCTGGATTGGTTGCTTCGATTGGCGGGCTTTCAAGATTTGAACGAATCTCACCTGTTTACCTGGTTTTGATTGCGGTTTGCACTTGGGCAGTTAGCAATAATATGAAGCTTCCCTCGCCAGGTCCGATGTTTATCATGCAGTCGTTTAGCTTTGTCTGTTTGATTGCTGCTTCGAAGAAGATAAATTTTCCTTCGATCGTTACTCGCTTGGGAGATTATTCGTACGGTATTTATCTTGTTCATGTGATAATCATTGGTGCTTTGATTGCCCTGTTTAAAGCCCATAATGTGGAAATGCGATTCTCTGGGGTTTTTGCGATTTTTATGCTGTGCTCATTTGTTGGTGGCTGCGCCTTTGGTTGGTTTGAACACAAGCTTCATACCCGTTTTATTAAACGGGTATTTAGGGGCAAGCCTGTAAAGCCTGTTGCTCAATCGTTGAATGCGCAGTAGCACTGCCATTTTCTCGCCTGCCGTTCACCGGCAGGCTGTGAGTCTTAGATTTGGGTTTACAACTGGATTAGTTCGGCGGGAACGCTGACGGTGTTGCCGATCTTCGCTGCGACAATGGCGCGGCATGCGGCGATTGCTCGGGTTTCGCCGGGTTGGCGTTCAAATGGATCGCGCCTCGTGTCGGCCAGCCATGCAACATAGGCACCGGGCACAACCCAGACGGCATACTTCTCGATCAGCCGTTCGAAATCGAGCCGTTGGACGAAGGGCAGTTGCAGCCGGCCGGCGACTGGCTTGCCCTGACAAACAGATGGCGTTGCTGCTGTCACTGGAGCTGTCGCTCAACAGCAGTGCACTGCCGCCGTGGGCGTGGACATCATTCGCATGCCCGACGTCTCAATGCCCGATGATTGCAAGGAGGGCGTGCTGATCGAAGGGATGGTGCTGTTCACGATGTTTTCTTGACGCTGCACGACATTTGAGACCGACATTCCAGAATAGATGGCGTCTGCGATGGCGATCGTGAATAGGGGGGGCGTCTGGCAAATATATCCGCAACTCAGGAGGCAGTCGCGGTCGGTAAGCCAATCGACTCCTCCTGATCCTGCCCGACCGACTCCAATGATCTGTTATGGCCTCTGGTCTACGGTTGTGCAGGGTGGACGATCGCCCCCGACCCTAGGCCGAGGCCTATCTATTTGCATTCGGCCTGCTCTTCTACATCGGATTATCGTCTGGCAAGGTCTATGGAGCGCAACAGCACGTCAATTACTTCGTTCTGCTCGTTATGTGTCAATCCCACCCATAACGGCAGGCGGATAAGTCGCGCAGATAGCGTTTCGGTGACATGCAGCGCGCCGTGTGCACGCCCCAAAGTGCGCCCCGCCGGCGCCGTGTGCAGCGGCACATAATGAAATACCGCCCCGATACCATACTGCTTCATGCGTTGGAGCACTGCGTCGCGATCCACATCCGCGGCGAGCAGCACGTAGTACATATGCCCGTTATGCATGCAAGTGTCGGGCACGATCGGGCGGCGCAGGATGCCGGCCGCCTCGGCGGCCTCTAGGCACTCATGATAATAGCGCCACGACGAGAGGCGCTCTCCCCCGATGCGGTCGGACTGTTCCAGTTGCGCCCACAAAAAAGCCGCTGTCAGTTCGCCAGGCAGAAACGACGAGCCGACCTCCTGCCATGTGTATTTGTCGACTTCGCCGCGGAAAAAGCGGCTCCGATCCGTACCTTTCTCACGGATGATTTCGGCGCGCAGTACGCTCTCGGGCTCTTTGACGAGCAGCGCGCCACCCTCGCCGGAGATCACATTTTTGGTTTCGTGAAAGCTATACGCGCCAAAATCGCCGATACTGCCGAGTTCCTTTCCTCGATATGTAGACGTTACGCCTTGCGCCGCGTCCTCTATCACGAGGATGTTGTGACGCCGCGCGATTGCGAGGATCGAGTCCATCTCGCAACCAACACCCGCGTAGTGCACCGGCACGATCGCGCGCGTGCGCGGCGTGATCGCGGCCTCAATGAGGCGCTCGTCGAGGTTTAGCGTATCCGCACGAATATCGACAAACACCGGCACACCGCCACGCAATACGAACGCATTTGCGGTCGATACGAATGTATAGGACGGCATGATGATTTCGTCGCCGGGCCTGATTCCTGCGAGTATGGCGCTCATCTCTAGCGCCGCCGTACATGAATGCGTAAGCAGCGCTCGCGCGGCGCCCGTGCGTGCTTCGAGCCATGCATGGCAGCGCTTTGTATATGCTCCATCGCCTGCAAATTGTAGATTTGCGTGCGCGTCGGAGATGTAGGTAAGTTCTTGCCCTGTCATATACGGCTTATTGAACGGGATGTGGATCATATTTTCCTTGCAATGAGAAAACGCGAGCCGCCCAACGGGAAATCGACTCCAGCGCGGATCATTCGCGCTTCGGCCGCCATTGTCGCACCGAGCAGGCGGTTCAACCACGGCGCGACACTGAGTTCTGCTCCAGTGACTTCAGCATCGACGCCGCGACGGCTGAACCTCGACAGCATCATCAGAGGCAACAGCATTGCGACGAAAGATGTGCTACGGACGATCGAGAATCCCGCGGCACGCACCTTCGACTGCAGCGAGCTCGGCAAAGTGGCTTGCCTTGAAGCCAGGGCTTTCCGCACTCAGTGCCGGCTGCCAGCGGCAAGCCGGGCAGGCCATATCGCTGACCGGGTATAACGTGTCGCAACTGAGGCACCGCTTCACGGGTTGCTCCTGGCGATCGGATCGGGACGAGGAAACACAAGAAACTTGAATGTGACGAACAAGAAGCCTGCTACCACTAGTATCGCCACCGCCTGAACGACGCGATATGGAAAGTGCAGATGGTCGGCGAAGATCGCGAGAATCACGTAGTTCAGCAGGTATCCGCAAACATGAGCGCCGAAGTACTTGAATGCCGGCCTGGCGATGCCGCCGCGGTGGCCGAACGTCCAGTTGCGGTTGCTCCAGAATCCAGCACTCGCGCCCGCAACATAAAGTACCGTCATTGCTGCCTTCGGCTCCATACCGAGCCCGGTGATCAATATGAACAGGAGATAGCCGCCCAAATTCATGGCCCCACCGATGAGGCCATAACGAAGCAGCTGGACGAGCAACGTGCGCGATGGTGATGTCATCACGTCCTCACACCTGATCGCTGACGGTTACGGCCGTTGCCGGATCGAGAGTGCGTAGCCGCCGCGCCGGCGCACCAACATAGACGCAGAGGTCTTGCGTGTCGCGATTGACCATCGACTGGGCGCCGATCAGGGTGTCGCCACCGATGCGCCTGCCTTGCATCACCACGGCCGAGAAACCGATGAAGTTGCGAGCACCGATCGTGACATTGCCGCCGAGCGTCGCATTGGCGGCGATGAAATTGTGATCGCCGATTTTGCTGTCGTGGCACAGGGTGGCATTCGACCAGATTACGTTATTCGAGCCGAGCGTCACGCCTGTCTCGATGACAGCGCCGGGCATGACAATCACGTTATCCCCGATAACCGCATCGGCGGCGATCCACGCGGTCGGATGCAATAGATTGGCAAGTGGGTAGCCGCATTGTTTAATCGAGCGATACACGCTTTCCCTTGCCAGCATGCTTCGATAGCCAACTGCGACGAACACCATCACGTCAGTGGGTGCGAAGCGATTGCACACTGTTTGCCAGCCGAGCAATGGTATGCCGTCGAGCTCTGAAACTCCGTCGGGCAGATACGATTCGTCGACGGCAAATGCGTGAACCTGCATGCCGAGATCGTTTGTCGCGTAGCGGTACACCAGTTGTGCAAACGGTCCCGCGCCGAAGATGATCAATCCTGCCATTCGCGCTCCCTGTACGATTCGTCACTCGCTGGTGGGGCGTGAACGCGGTTGTCATGATAGATGGCTCTGACCAGCGAAGTCGGTCGCCTCTTCACCTCGAGGAAAATCTTGGAGATGTAGATTCCGACCACTCCAACCGAAAAGATAATGACGCCGCCGATTAGGAACAGCGCGGCCATCAGCGACGTCCACCCGAGAAACACGTGCCCCCAGAACAGCTTTCGCACGAGGAGGTAGAGAATTACTGTCGTCGCGATGCCTGACGACAGTAGGCCCAGGTAGAAGATCCCGGTAAGCGGCTTGCTGCTGAACGACGTGATCGCGTCGACTGCCATCGTTAACTTCTTGCGAAAGGTGTACGACGAGTTGCCATCGAATATTTTTGTCGCAACGATGCGCTTTTGTCTGAATCCCGCATCTTTCCAGACTGCGGGAAGAAACAGTTCCGTTTCACCGTACTGCAGTAGAGCGCTCACGTAGCTGCGTTTCATGAGCCGCGAGACGATATCGCGATCTGATACCTGCACCGGCGAGAGCGCGTTGAACACTTTGTAAAAGAGGTCGCTGGTGAGGGCTTTCGTGAGCGGAAGTGTCTTCTTCTCGAGTTGGCCTACCACTACGTCGGTTTCCGGATCCTCGTCCATCTCGTGCCAGAAGTGGCCAAGATTCTCCGGTTCTTCCTCGAGATCGACGTCGATTACGAAAACGCGCTCGCCGCTTGCGTAGCGCATGCCGGTGATTAGTGCGCGGTGCTGACCGACGTTGCGAGCGAGATCGATCACCCTGACACGGGGATCAGACGCGCACAGCCGGCGCGCCAATTCGAGCGAGTCGTCGGGAGACGCATCGTTGACAAACACAATCTCAAAAGACGATGTGAGTTTTTGCGCATCAGCCACAATGCGGCGATAAAACTCGTCGATGTAGCGTGCCGATCGATAAAGGCTGGTCACCACGGAGAGCTTTAACATCATCGAACCCTCATGAAGGCCGCATGCTCGGGGCCGGCGTTGAAAAGCAGATCTAGTATGCTCACGCCATGCGCGAACGGCGGAAAGAGCTGCGGATATTCCGGGTAGCCGTCATATTGCATCCATTCGACGCTTACGCCAGCACTGGTAAAGAGAGTTTCGTCGAGATAGTCGCTGGCGGCTGGGCCTGACAAATAAACATCTGCACCCGCCTGCCGGCAGATGCCAACCAGCCGTTCGACTCGGTCGCCTTCGAGCTCATAGTCTCTAGATGAACTAATGTGGGTGGTGATGCCGAGAATCGCGCAGACCTCGCGTATGAAAAACGCATTAATGTCCGACAGTAGTTCGCATGCGCCGGCCTCGCTGTACCACGCTTCGACCATCGCAGCATATTTTTCGAAGTGGGGCGCACGCGCATAATTGTTAGCGACAGTTCTCCAGTGTCGTGCTGCCCAGCGCGAATCGACTACTCGCGTCTCGCTGATCTTCTGTCCTAGCCGGTCCTGGCGGACGGGAATCGTCAGCCATTGCACGCCGGTTTGGGTTTTGATGCGATTACGATTGCGCCAGTCATTCTTTGTGTACTGCACCTCGTCGTACAGGATGAACTCGTCAACTGAGCGAATCAGATCGAAGTAACCCTTCCATGGTACGTAGTTCGACTGGAGAACGGCGACTTTCCTGGTCATTGTCGGTCTGCCACTGCTGGCACGACTGGCGCACGTCGGCGCTTCCATCGAGCGAACGCGCTACGGACGAGCACAATAAAGTAGATCGCGTACACAACACGCAGGAAGTAGAAGTAGCGGTTCTCGATGTGGGCAATTGCCATGCTGAGTGATACCGAGCCAAACGCGGTGATCACCAATACCGCGAGCCACGGCTGCCTAGACGCGATAGAGGCAAAAGACAGGATCGCAACCAGTAGAAATGCGATCATGATGCCGGTGATCTCGGCGCCTGTGTAGTCGATTATCGGCGTCAATCCGTCGGCCGGCGGCCGTCCCGCATACACCGCCCAGTAGAATTTGGATAGGCCTATCCAGAATTTTGTAGCGAAATATTGAATCTCCGGAACCTGCGCTGCCAGCTTCGAGAAATACACACCTGCTGTCGGCTCCATGTACACGGCCAGTTCGACATAGGGCTGACGATTGGCTGGATCGAATACGGCCATCGCACGCAAGTCGTATAGCCAAGGCACACCTGAATGCAGATAAACCCACAAGATTTGCACGAATCCCAGCGATGTACCGCAACAAAAGCAGATGAGTGGTGGAAGTGCGGATTTAATATCGCGCCTGCTAATCAGGGCTAGCCACAGTGGCACGATCAATACCGCGCTTACCGCGAAATTTTGCTTCATCAGGATCGAGGCTCCAAGCAGTATCCCTGCCAGGAATGCCTTGCCTTTCGTTGGATTAAGTCCATCGGCGCTTAGAAAACAGAATGACAGCAGGAATAGCGTCAGACTTTGAAGGTCGGACAGGCGCACTGAGATGTAGCCGATTGAGAACAGTGTGATCAGAATCACAAGCGAAACATCGCCGATAAGTGGCCGTCTCTGTACGCCGGGCGGCAAAGCGCCGTTCTCGACGCCAGAGAATCGTCGCAGAAGCGTGAGGCCAGCATAGATCAGCAACACAAAGAACAGCAGATTCTGGAACAGAGTGATATAGCTCACCAGAATTGGATCATCCGTGAACAGCAACGGGATGGCGTAGTAAAGCACAATGCCGATGGGGCGATAGTCGTGATAACAGGTAGCGCCCGGGTCATTGCTGCCTAGGAGGGAATGCGCACATGCGTTAGCCACTTCAAGATACTGGGGCGCATCCCCGATCGAAGGAAAATCCATGCTCTGCTCTAATACGGGGCGAATCCGCGATTTTAGTCTAATCTGCAATAAATGCCAACGGCGTCTTGGGGCGGCCACGGAGCTGATCAGGGACAGAGCATCAAAATCAGAAAGGTGGTTTGAGCTGGCGTAAGTCGAATAGGTAATCGGAAGTCCATCCGCTGATCGCCATCGTTCGGGATGTGGGTGTAGATCTTGATACAAGTGACTTTCACAGCCCATCATCGATGGTTTCGGTCTGTTTTGGACTCCACCTGTCTCGGCTCAAGTAGTTCAGGGCGTGTCGAATCGTATCGTCCCCCCGGTATGCCATGCGGGAGTTTCAGGGATTGCTAGAGCTTCACGTCATCAGCTGTCTGTCGTCACTGACAGCAATTTGGCAGTGGTTGCCACTTGGGCTGCCACAAGGCGAAGAGATTTCAGCAGGTCAGCCCTTCAGACTGGGGTGTTGGCGGAGACCCGCGCCCAATCCATCATCGGCGCGACGGGAAACGGCGGGAGAGCGGGGCGGGTGGAGCGGTAATCGGGGACATGGGCGATTCACTTTCCGCACGTCTCATTGCGAAGTGGCACTCGACCATTTCGGAAGATTCAGAACACGCCTGGTAGCTTCGTCGAGGTCACCCGTAACTGGTAGCCCTTTTTGTTGCTGCAGACGCTCAAGTGCCGCTTTGGTGGCTGGACCGAAATGACCATCCGTTGCTCCATCGTAGACTCCGGCAGCCTTGAGCCGATCCTGAAGCATTGAAAATTCTAGGGTTTGCCCTAATTGACCAACTGTTTGGCTGGTCGTTCTGGCTTCCTCTTGGGCTTGTGAAGCGGTTGATTCCGCACGTTTCGCTACCGTCTCCACTTGTTCCAACTTGGCACGAACGCCCTTTGCGTCAAAGGCGACATCTATCGTCGTCCAAACAGACATCCCAACCAATACCACACCGAATCCTGACAGGCAGGCTCCCCCCAGGCCGAATGTCTGGCGGCTGACATACACGTAGCAAACGCTCGCGAGCATGAGTGCGCCTAATGCAAGGGCAATAATGAAGGCTGGATTGTTGGTCATGGGCATCCTGAGGCCTGATTTTGTTAGGCGGTCTGCTTATATAGACGTAGCGCACTAAAAATCTGCATTAAGCAGTTTGCTACCTGTAAATCCTTGTTGATTTTAGAATTGGCATCAGTAAACGCAATACGATACTGACGGTTTCGTTAGTGAACCTGTGATTGCTTAGGGAAGGCTTTTTCTGGGTGCTTCACGGCCAGCCCTAAACCGCATTTTCAGCTTCGGGCTGCGGTTGATCTTTAGCGTCAAAGGGGCGGTACGTTTGTGCTGGTACATCGCCCAAAAGTGGGGAGGTCTGCTCGGCTCCGCACTTTGTTACCTGAACGCTGTGGCTATTGATGGGTAGGTTAAACGGATGAACCGTTTCCGCTAAAGAGTAGATGGAACGAGGCTGGGAAGGTGAATCATGCCCAATCCATCATCGGCACGATTTGAAAACGGTGAGTGTGGCGGAAGTTGAGGGACACAATGGTAATGGAAAGATTTCTTTTCTTATCCGTGCTGTCGTTGTAGAGCGCTGCTATGGAAGCAAGGGAACCAATCTATAATCAGCACAACTTATGTCAAAGGTTCGAAATTTCAACATCAGTAACCAGTTCCGTTTAATGAATCATCAAGCAGTAATCCCACCCCTACACCACCTTGCACCACCCCCTACACCTAAGCCAGAATCCGCCGACTTGTGCGTCTAGAACAAGGGTTTTATCGTTCCAGGGTCACTGAAAACCAGTGATCGGGTTTGGTAGCCCGTTTCGTTTCTAGATGTGCAGTGTCCCCATGTGCAGCCGCTTTTTCAGGGCTTCGGTTTCATGGTGGTCATGCGTGGGGCCCATCCGTGGGCGCCGGGTTCTAGTGCGACCGGTCTACCAACCCGCGTATGGCCGCCACCCTCGTTTGGTAGCGAGGTTGATGGCTTCCCTAATGTTCGCGCTAGAGGTTCCATCCATGATCAAACCAACACCCAACCCACCCCTCACCGACCCCGCATCCCCCTACGAATCCATCGATTCCAGAAAGCTCAACGAAGCCGCCGAACGCGCCCTCGACCATTACCTCAACCCCGCCGCGCAGATCATGGGCACTCCCCATGAGTCCGAACCCATGTACCTGGCCAATCCGGTGTACGACACCGAGTCCCTGCTGGCCAACGCCAGCGAGAACCTCGGTTCGGCGTCGGAGATGCTCAATAACTTCGCCGCCGTGCTGGGCGCCGGGCAGCGGCGGATGGCGTTGGGCATTGCGCAGTTGGTGATGTTGAGCGAGGTGGCGGTGAATCAGGCGCTGGATAACGTCGAGCCGAAGACGTAAGCCACGGCCCGGCGAGTGGCCTGTCGCCGATAGGGCAGGACAGGGCGGCAATGCTGAACTCCGGCTGTCGAGCCGTGAAGTTTCATGTTGCCGCCCGCCCCGGGCGCCTAGGATGGGAGCGACAAGACCGCATCCCAAGGGAGCCCAGCCATGCATGCCCGACTTATTCACGCGTTGTTGATCGTCGCCGCCGTTTCAGCCCTGAGCGCCTGTTCGGGCGGCGGCATGACCACCACCACGTGCTTCTCCGCCGACTGCCAGTCGCTGGACGGCCGTAACGCCAACACCTTGAAGTTCGGCGGGAGCAGCATCGGCAACAACTTCAACCAGTACAGCTCGGGCCTGTTGCACGACGATTGAGGTCACGGCGCCGTGGGCGCGGCGATCCATTCGCCCAGCACTTTCTGGTACTTGCCGGTCACCTTGCTCAGGTGCAGCCACTGGTCGACGTAGAGTTTCCAGCTGATGTCGTCGCGGGGCAGCAGGTAGGCCTTTTCGCCGTACTGCATGTACTTGTCCGGGTTGACGGCGCACAGGCCCGGTTTGAGTTTCTGCTGGTAACGCGCTTCGGATGCGTCGGTGATCATCACGTCGGCCTTGTTGTCGAGCAGTTGCTGGAAGATCGTCACGTTGTCGTGCAGCGCCAGTTGCGCCTTGGGCAGGAAGGCGTGGACGAAGGCTTCGTTGGTGCCGCCGGCGGGTTCCACCAGGCGCACGCCGGGCTGGTTGATCTGTTCGACGGTCTGGTACTTGGCCTGGTCGGCGCAGCGCACGAGCGGGATCTTGCCGTCGACGTCGAGGGTGTTGCTGAAGAAGGCCTTTTTCTGCCGCTCCAACGTCACCGAGATGCCGCCCATGGCGATGTCGCATTTGCCCGCCAGCATGTCCGGCATCAGGGTTTTCCAGGTGGTCGGCACCCATTCGGCCTTGACCCCGAGGCTGTCGGCCAGGGTGCGGGCCATGGCGATGTCGATGCCTTCGTAGTCGCCGTCTTCGCGCTTGAAGGTGTAGGGCTTGTAGTCGCCGGTGGTGCAGACGCGCAGCCGGCCCTGTTGCTGGACGCTGTCCAGGTGCGAGGGGGTTGGCTCTGCTTGGGCGACGCCGGCCAGGGTCAGCAGGCCGCAGAAGATCATCCGGGATGTTGGGGTGTTCATGGGTGAGGGGCTTCTGTGGGGAGTGGAAGTGGACGCAGTGTAGTGCGAGGGTGGTCTGGAAGGGGCGGGTATCCATGAAAAAGGGCGATCTTATGGATCGCCCTTTTGGTTTTGTGGCCGGAGGATTAGAACGTGTTGCTTGATGTCATGTGTTGGACGACAAAGGCCTGGAAGTCTTCTTCGGAAAACTGCGGCGCCAGTTGGGCGTCCGGGAAGTTGTGCCAGTTGGAGCCTTCCTTGCGGGCGAACGTGCGGTGCCATTTCTGGATGTTCGTGCCTTCGCGCACGGAGCGCGAGGACGAGTTCTCGGAGTTGTCGCGGTTCTTGATCTGCAGGATTTTCCAGTCGCCCGAGCCGTCGTCCGCACGCTTGATGAAGTCGGCCTTTTTGGTGGTGTAGCCGGAGCACTGCACCCAGCCGGTGGGTTCGGCCTTGCTGGCGATGTAGTCTTCGAGCAGGTCGCCGGTGAGGTTTTCGGCGGCCATGGCGATGGCATGGGCGGTCTGCATCGCTTGCAGTTGCTCCGGCGCGAAGTTGCCGTGCGTGCCCATGATCACCGGGATGATCGGGTCTTGAACGGTCTTCGGCAGTTTCAGCTGTTTGGTGGCGCGACCGTCAGAGAACTTTTGCGCCAGCCGGCCGATGTAGGCGTCGCTGCCCAGCGGCGCCGCTTTGGTGGCCTTGGGGGCGAACTCGGGGTTGGCGCTGAGGAACTCGACGACCATGGCGAACGGGTCGACCAGGTCCGGGTTGACGTCTTCCATGGCCGCACGTGCGGTGGCTTGGGCATTGGCTGGGAACGGCATGCGGTGTCCATACATCGTGGAGGGTGCGGGGTTGATATCACTTTGATGCCGCTTTGTACAACACCTGGATCCAATCACTGTCCCTCTATTTCGGGGCTCAGCGTCCCCAACCACGCCACCAGCCCCACGATCACCAGCGCAATCCCCAACTCCACCGCCACGCTGCGGCGCAGCGCGTTCGCCGCCACCCGGTGCTGACCGTCGCGCAACGACCGCTCCAGCAACGGCCCGAGGTGGAAGCGGTTCAGCGCCGCCAGCACCAGCATCCCGGCAAACAGGAACACCTTGACCGCCAGCAGGAGCCCGTAGGCGCCGAGCAGGATGTCGCCCAGCGTCGGGCCGACGATGAACAGGTAGTTCGTCACGCCGGTGACCGTGAGCGTCACGACAATCACCGCGCCCACCCATTCGAAGCGTTTGACGGCAAAGGCCAGAAGCCGAAGCCGCGCTTCGTCGAACCGGGCGTCGGTCCGCGCCATCAGCACCAGGGCGAGCAGGGCGCCCAGCCATGCGCCGGCGGCGAGCAGGTGCAGGATGTCGCTGAGCAGGTGCCAGACGCGGCGCGACCCTTCGTCCATCGCGCCGTGCCCGCTCCAGGCCAGCGAGGCGAGGGCGACGGCGCCGGCCAGCGAGGCGATCCACAGGCTCAGGCCGGGCCTGCTCGAATGGATCGTTAGTGCCAGGCCCACCAGCCCCAAGGCGCCGACCCGCGCCGCCCACGCCATTCCCACGTCGGTTTCGCGCAGCATCATTTGCAGGTGCGGCCACAGGGCGGCGAGGTCGGTCTCGCCGCTCATGCGGCGGGTCATCATCACCAGGCCGGCCACCGACAACAGAACGCCCGATGCGGCCAAAAAAGCCAGCATCGGGCGCAGCGCCAGCACCGCGCCGGAGCGCCGCTGTTCGCCGCGAAGGCTGTACACGCCGAACGACGCCACGCCGAACACCAGCAGCAGGTCCCCATACAACGCCAGACGCAGCAGGCCGTTGATCAGCTCATCCATCGGTCACTTCACCTTGAACGTGACGTTGCCGGTGATCGGGTGAGTGTCCGACGACACGGCGCGCCACTGCACCTGATAGGTGCCGGCCGGCAGCGGCGCCAGCGGGGTGACGAGCATGGTCTTCGGGTCGCTGCCGGCGCTGATCCGGGCCTTCATCGGCATGGGCGAGTGGGCCATGCCGGGCATTTCGGTCATCACCAGTTTGGCGCCGGAGAACTGGGTCGTCAGCGGCTCGGAGAAACGCAGTTCGATCTTCTCGGGGGCGGCGCCGTCCGCGCCTTCGGCGGGGGTGGACGAAAGCAGTTTCGGGTGGGCCAGGACCTGGGCGCTCAGCAGCAGTCCGGTGGCGAGTACGACGGCGGTTTTGATGGTGCGCATGCAAGGCCTCTTTCCGCTCGGGGCGGTGTTTTTATGGATGGTTGAAGGGGGTCAGAACCACAGCCGCACGCCGAGCACCAGGCGCGTTTCGCTGCGGTCTTCGCCTTCCTCCCGTGCGAAATCGGCGGTGTTGCCGTAGGTGCGGTTCCAGGTGACGCCGATGTACGGCGCGAATTCGCGGCGGATCTCATAGCGCAGCCGCAGGCCGGCCTCGGTGTTGGCGAGCCCGGCGCCGAGACCGCGCTGCGGGTCGTTCTGCCCGTAGACGTTGAGTTCGGCGGTCGGCTGCAGGATCAGGCGGTTGGTCAGCAGGATGTCGTAGTCGCCCTCCAGCCGGATGGCGCTCTGGCCGCCCTCGCCGAGGAACGCCGTGGCTTCGGCCTCGAAGTTGTACAGGGCCATGCCTTGCAGGCCGAACGCGGCCCAGGTCTGCGGGGCGCCGGGCTTGAAGTCCTGGCGCACACCGCTGACCACGTCCCACCACGGCGAGATCGCGTGGCCCCAGAGGGCCTGGAGTTCGGCGTCTTCGGTGCGGCCGTTGCTGCGTTCGCCCTCGGAGCGCAGCCACAGGCGATCGGTGTCGCCGCCGATCCAGCCGGACAGGTCCCAGGCCAGCACGCTGGCGTCGTCGGCGTCCTGCCATTCGAGCTTGTCGGCGAGGAAATAGGTGTGGACGGCGCTGTCATGCACCTTGTGCCCGCCGGGGCTGTCGAACACGGCGGCGCGGTCGGCGTCGGTCAGGGCCGGGATCGGCGTGCGGCTTTCGGTCGGCGCGGCGGGCTGCATGCCGCCGTCGTCCATCGTCTGCAGGGCGGAATGATCCATGCCGGGCATCTGGCTGTGGTCCATGCCGGCCATGTCGCTGGCGGCCATGGCCGTGGACAGGGTGCCGGTGAGCAAAACGGGTAACGCTGCGAATCGGATCATGGTCGGCCCCTCATTCTTCCACGCGGACTTCACGGAACATGCCCATTTCCATGTGGTACAGGAGATGGCAGTGGTAGGCCCAACGGCCGAGCGCGTCGGCGGTCACCCGGTAGCTGCGGCGGGTGCCGGGGGGCATGTCGATGGTGTGCTTGCGCACCTGGAAGTCGCCGTTCTCGTCCTCCAGGTCGCTCCACAGGCCGTGCAGGTGGATGGGGTGGGTCATCATGGTGTCGTTGACCAGCACCAGGCGGATCCGCTCGCCGTACTTCAGGCGCAGGGGCTCGGCGTCGGAGAACTTCACGCCGTTGAACGACCAGACGAACTTCTCCATGTGCCCGGTCAGGTGCAGCTCGATGGTGCGGCCGGGGTCGCGGCCGTCGGGGTCTTCGAAGGTGCTGCGCAGGTCGGCGTAGGTCAGCACCTTGCGCCCGTTGTTGCGCAGGCCCAGGCCCGGGTCGTCGAGTTTCGGGGCGGTGGTCATGGCTTGCATGTCCACCAGCGGGTTGTCCTTTTCGCTGGCGGGGTGCGCCTGCATCGGGCCCATGCCCATGGCCGAATGATCCATGCCGGCCATGTCGTCCATGTTCATGCTGCCGTGGTTCATGCCGCCCATGCCCATGTCGTCCATGGTCACCAGCGGCCGCGGATCCAGCGCCGGCACCGCCGCCGACAGGCCGGTGCGGGCGGCGAGGGTGCCGCGGGCGTAGCCGGTGCGGTCCATGGCCTGGGCGAACAGGGTGTAGGCCTCGGCGGCGGGCTCGACGATGACGTCGTAGGTTTCCGCCACCGCGATGCGCAGTTCATCCACCGTGACCGGTTTGACGTGCAGCCCGTCGGCGGCGACCACGGTCATCTTCAGCCCCGGGATGCGCACGTCGAAGTAGGTCATGGCCGAGCCGTTGATCAGGCGCAGGCGCAGCTTTTCGCCGGGGCGGAACAGGCCGGTCCAGTTGGCGTCGGGCGCCTGGCCGTTCATCAGGAAGGTGTAGGTGGCGCCGCTGACGTCGGCGATGTCGGTGGGGTTCATGTTCATCTGCGCCCACATCGTGCGGTCGGCGACGGTGGCGCCCCAGCCCTTTTCGCTGACGTCGTGGATGAAGTCGGCGACGGTGCGCTTGTGGAAGTTGTAGTAGTCGGACTGCTTCTTCAGGGTCTTCATCAGGCTGTCCGGGTCTTCGTCGGTCCAGTCGCTGAGCATCACCACGAAGTCGCGGTCGTAGCGGAACGGCTCCGGTTCCTTGGCGTCGATGATCAGCGGGCCGTAGACGCCGGACTGCTCCTGGAACCCGGAGTGGCTGTGATACCAGTAGGTGCCGTTCTGCCGCACCTTGAACCGGTAGACGTACACGCCGCCGGGCTCGATGCCGTGAAAGCTCAGGCCTGGCACGCCGTCCATGTCGGCCGGCAGCAGGATGCCGTGCCAGTGGATCGAGGTGCTGTCCTTGAGCCGGTTACGCACGCGCAGGGTCACGGTGTCGCCTTCACGCCAGCGCAGCAGCGGGCCGGGCAGGCCGCCGTTGATGGTCATGGCGGTGCGGGGCGAGCCGGTGAAGTTGACCGGGGTCTCGCCGATGAACAAATCGAATTCGCTGCCGCTCAAGGCGTTGGGCAGGCCTGCGTCGCCCAGGGCCCAGACCGGCGTGCGCCAAAGCCCGAGGCCGCCGAGCAGCCCGCCGGCGGCCAGTCCCTTTACGAAAGTGCGTCTGGAAGTGTTGGAAAGCATGCCCTGAAAATCCCCGTCGAGCCGTCTGGTTCGGCAATGACGGGGAGGCTAGCGGCCGGCAGCTTTCAGTTGGCTGAGGGGCGGATTACAGTTTTGACAGGTTCAGCGGTTGAGCGCGTCCGCCAGTGCACGGGCCTGCTGCGCAGCCGCCGAGCGCGAGGCGCGGTCGACGTCTTCGCCGAGGATGGTCTTCTCGACGGTCAACCCATGCACGTCAGTGACGCCGATGAAGTTCAGCCAGGCTTCCACGTAAGGTTTCTGGAAGTCGAACGTTGCGGCGGGGGTGAGCGAGCCGCCGGAGAAGTCCATGCCGCGTGCATAGGCCACCACGGCGGTCTTGCCCTTCAGCAAACCCTGCAGGCCGCGCTCGGGGTCGAAGCTGAAGAGGATGTCCTTCTGCGACACCAGGTCGATGAAATGCTTGAGCTTGTACGGGATGCTGAAATTCCACAGCGGCACCGACAGCACCAGCACATCGGCGCGGTGCAGATGCGCGGCGAGTGCTTTCAGGCCGTCCCAGGCGTTTTGCTGCGCCGGCGTCAGGGGCGTGCCGCTGAGGCCGGCGTACTTGGCGTTCATCGCCTCTTCGTCGAATTCCGGCAATGGCAGGCTCCACAGGTCTAGGGTTTCGACCTGCGTCTGCGGCCGGTGCTGCCGGTAACGGTCGATGAAGTGGCGGGCGGTTTCCAGTGAGGCAGAACGTTGTTTGCGGGGCGAGCATTGGATGTGCAGAAGGGTGGTCACGGTAGGCCTCGAGGTTCGGGTGGGAGAACTCGAGTCATTGCAACATAGCTGGATTGAAACTATAAATCGTGAATATCTAGCTGATTGATCACGAACCCAACTATGTTCGATGCCTTGTTGTTGAAGACCTTTGTCACCGTCGTCGATGAGGACGGCTTCAGCCGCGCCGCCGAAAAGCTGCATTTGACCCAGTCCGCCGTCAGCGGCCATTTGCGCCGCCTGGAAGAGCAGATCGGCAAGCCGTTGCTGGTCCGCACCACCCGTTCCCAGCGCCTGACGGCGGACGGCGAACGCCTGATCGCCTATGCGCGCACGATTCTGGCGTTGAACCGCGATGCCTGGGCGCAGCTCACGCGCACGCCGTTCCAGGGGCGGGTGCGGATCGGCGTGTCGGAGGATTTCGTCGAGCCCCGGCTGCTGCGTGCGTTGCAGGACTGCGCCGCGCAGTATCCGGGCATGGTGATCGATGTGCAGGTGAACATTCCCGGCACGCTGCTGGGCCAGATGAAACGGGGCGAGTTGGAGTTGGTGATCGGTTCGCTGTGCGAGTCCCGCGAGCCGGGTTTGCTGCTGTGGCAGGAGCCGTTGGTGTGGGCCTGGTCGGCGCAGGCGATCGTCGAGTTGCCGACGCCGTTGCCGCTGGCGCTGTTTCCCGAACCCTGCCCGTACCGCGAAGCGGCGTTGACCCGCCTGGCCCAGGCCGGCATCGCCCAACGCACCGCCATGCTCTGCACCAGCACCGCCGGGCTGCGCGCCGCCGCGTTGGCCGGGTTTGCCGTGGCGCCCATGGCTGCCAGCCAGTTGGGGCCGGGGCTGGAGGCGCTGGAGGCCGGGTTGCCGCCGCTGCCGGATGCGGAGTTTCGCCTGTACACCGCCGATCATGCCGACCCGCAGATGATCGAGGCGGTTTCCCGGGTGATCGTCGAACACTGTTCGTCGCGGCGGCGTTGAGGTTTCCTACAGCCCCAGCCCTTCCTGAACCACCAGCAGCAGGTTGTTTTCCGTCAGGGCGATGGCGTCCAGCTGCTGTCCGGTTTCGAGGGTCTGCAGCCACCAGTGGCTTTCGCCGTGTTCGTCGACGGTGCGCAGCAGTGATGTTTCCCGGCCCGGCAGGTTGATCTGCACGCGGCCGGCGCCGTCTTCGGTGAACCGCGCAATCGGGTCGAACGTCAGGCTGTGCTGGTTGGCTTCGATCACCAGTTGGTCGATGGCGTAGTCGTGGGATTCGCCGTCGGGCGAACTTTCGCAGACGTGGGTGGGGTTGCGCCGGATCTTCAGGCCGACTTCCGCCACCGGTTGCAGCCAGCCTTCGATGCGGTGGTAAAGGGCGTAGACTTGCGCGGGCCAGCAGTCGATCTCAAGTTCGGCGCAGGTGATTTCGTCTGCATGGGTGTGCCGGGTCTGTTTGAGTTTCGCGGCCAGTTCGTCTGCTTTACTCATGTCGGTTCCCTGTGGTGATGTCAGCTCAATCGTAGTCCTTTCAAAGTAATGCAGGTTTTGCCCTGCGTCATGCGCTTGCAACACAAGCGTGCCCCAATCAACCCCTGATCCGAGTCGGGTCAGGCCACCAAAACCACGGACGCAGACGTCCCAAGGAGCGGGAACATGAAAAAGCTTTTTACAATTCTGGCGCTGATCGCGCTGACGGCCGGCGGCATGCAGACGGCGTCGGCGCGCCAGAGCCATGCCAGCAAGCAGGCGGCGACGGAGTCGGTGGCGGGGGTGTTCGACTACTACCTGCTGACGCTGTCGTGGTCGCCGACCTTCTGCCTCACCCACAAGGACGACGCGCAATGTTCCGGCAAAGGCTACGGCTTCGTCCTGCACGGCTTGTGGCCGCAGTACACCGGGGGTGGTTGGCCGGAGTCCTGCCCGCCGGTGACGACACTGTCGGCGGCGGAAACCGCCAAGGGCCTGACCCTGTTCCCGACGCCCAAACTGCTCAACCACGAATGGGCCAAGCACGGCACCTGCAGCGGCCTCGGCGCGATGGGTTACCTGGATGCGGCGGACAAGGCCGTGGCCGCCGTGAAGATTCCTGAAGAGCTGCAACCGTTCAGCAAGTCGTATTACTTCGAGGCGCAGGAAATCGCCGATCTGTTCCGCAAGAGCAATCCTGGGATCCCGTCGAACGGCATCGCCGTGATCTGCAGCGGCCCGGAGCTGTCGGAAGTGCGGGTGTGCATGGGCAAGGACCTGCAGTTCGGCGCCTGCGGCAAGGGCGTGAAGACCCAATGCCGCTCCGGTGACATCCGCGTGCCGCCGTCGCGCTGATCTGAGAGGCCAGACAGGCCGCCATCGCCAGCAGGCTGGCTCCCACAGTTTCACCTGCATGACACCGATCCAATGTGGGAGCGAGCCTGCTCGCGATGACGGCAGCCCATCCAACCGTGATGTGCCAGGCAGACCGCATCGCCAGCAGGCTGGCTCCCACAGTTTCACCTGCATGACGCCGATCCAATGTGGGAGCGAGCCTGCTCGCGATGACGTCAGCCCATCCAGCACCGATGCGTCAGACATTCCACCCCTGCCGGCGGGCCGGTTCCTACAGTTCTGTTCGCATCATCGCGCAAGAAAAATAAAATGGCGCACATCGGTTATCCATTTCCGTTATGTGCCGATATCCATTGGGCCGGGACTGTGTCGGTAGCACCTGGTTGCCCCGTACAATCCGGTGGACTACGCTCACGGAAACCAAGGGTTTCGGGCCAGCGCCCTTGCAGTACCTGCCCAGGACACGTTTTTGCCAATCCCAATCCAAGACCCGCACCAGCCGCCCGGCGGCACGTTGAAACGCCTGCCGCTGCGCAAGGCGGCAGCGTTGTTCATCGTAGCGGTGTGCCTGTGCCTGTTCGGTCTGCTGTACCTGCAGCTGGAGCAGTCGCGGCGCCAGGACCTGGCGATTGCGCAGATGGCCTCGGCCAACCTGACGCGGGCGATGGCGCAGCAGGCCGAAGACACCTTCCAGGCGGCGGACCTGGTGCTGACGAGCCTGGTCGACTGGATTCAGGACGACGGCTACGGCGCGGCCCAGCGACCGAGGCTGCAGAAGACCCTCGCCCGGCGGGTGCAGCAGCTGGAGCAACTGCACGGGCTGTTTCTGTTCGACCGCCAGGGGCAGTGGGTCATCACGTCCTTCCCCGATCTGCCCCGCGGCAACGGTGTGGCGGATCGCGAGTACTTCAAGTTTCACCAGCAGAACGAGTCGACGGTGGTGCACATCGGCCCGGCCATCCGCAGCCGGGAGAACGGCGAGTGGATCATCCCGGTGTCCAAGCGGGTCAACGACCGGCTCGGCAATTTCCAGGGCGTGTTGCTGGCCGGCATCAAGATGTCGTACTTCGACCGTTTCTTCAAAAGCTTCAGCCTCGACGACAACGGCACCATGTTCCTCGGCCTGACCGACGGCACCTTGCTCGCCCGCCGGCCTTTCGATGACGCGCTGATCGGCACGTCGCTGGCTCAGGGCGAGATCTATCAGCGGCTGTTGCCCAATGCCCCGGCGGGCACCGCCATGATCGACTCGGTGATCGACGGCGTGACGCGGCTCTACGGCTACCGGCAGTTGCAGGCCTTTCCGCTGGTGGTCGCGGCGTCGTCCTCCCGGGACACGATCCTTGAGGGCTGGCACGCCCGGGCCTTTCAGTCCAGCGTGATCGTTGCACTGGTGATACTCGGCGTCGGCCTGTTCGGCTGGGTGTTCATCCATCAGGTGCGCGACGGCGAGCGGATCGAGAAGAACCTGCGCAAGGCCCAGCGCGCGCTGGAGCAGATCGCTACCCATGACAGCCTGACCGGGCTGGCCAACCGGCGTCTGTTCGAACAGGCGTTGGCGGTGGAGTTCGCACGGGGAGCGCGGCAGTCGAGCCCGGTCAGCCTGATCATGCTCGATATCGACTTCTTCAAGCGCTACAACGATGCCTACGGCCATGTGGCGGGCGACCACTGCCTGGCGCAGGTCGCCCAGGCGGTGAAGGGCTGCTGCCAGCGCAAGTCCGACCTGGCGGTGCGCTACGGCGGCGAGGAGTTCGCGGTGCTGCTGCCGGACACCGACATCAACGGGGCGCTGGCGATTGCCGGACAGATCCGCCGCGCCGTCATGGACCGGAACATTTCCCACAGCGGTTCGCCCACCGGCTACTTGACGGTGAGCCTGGGTTGCTACGCCTTCATCCCCAATGGCCGGGACAGCATCGAAACGTTCATCCAGCGCGCCGATGCCGCGCTCTACCAGGCCAAGAACGCCGGGCGCAACCGTGCGGCGGTGTTCTCCCACGACGGCGGCGTCGGCGAACTGATGCGCTCGGATCGCTGACGGTCTCAGCTGTCGATGGCGTAGCCGGACAGTCTCTTTTCAAGGTTCAGGCGCACCTGCGGCCATTCGTCGTCAATGATGCTGAAGCGCACCGAGTTGCGCTTGCGGCCGTCGGGCATGATCCGTTCGTGGCGCACGATGCCTTCTTGCTGGGCGCCGAGGCGCAGGATGGCGTTGCGCGATTTCTGGTTGTTCTCATCGGTGGTGAACTGCACCCGCACGCAGTCGAGCACCTCGAAGGCGTGGCGCAGCATCAGGTATTTGGCTTCGGTGTTGACGAAGGTTTTCTGCCAGCTCGCGGCGATCCAGCTGCTGCCGATCTCCAGCTTGCGGTTGAGCGGGTCGATCTTCCAGAAGCGGGTCGAGCCGATCACCTGGCCGGTGGCCTTCAGCACGATCGCAAAAGGCATGACCGTGCCGGCGTCGCGGCCGTCCAGGGCTTTTTTCAGGTAACCGTCGACGGTGAGCGCCGAAGGCACCACGGTGACGGTGAGGTTCCACAGTTCACCGTCGGCGGCCGCCTGGAGCAGGGCGTCGGCGTCGGCGTATTGGAGAGGGCGCAGGACGATGCCCCGGCCTTCCAGGGTGGTTTGCATGCGGGCGGCACTCGGCGTTCGGGACGGACGACCATTACGCCGCAGCGGGCAGGTGCCACGCAAGCGCGAAGGAGACCCGGTCCATGAAAAGCGCCTGCGGCGATTGGCGAAATCAATTGTCGATACCCGGTCGGGATCCCGTATACATGTCGGCCATCGGCGGAATGATCCGCGGCCCCATGCATAAGGAACCAGCAATGACCGAGCCACGCCTGAGCGATTCGACACTGTATCTGCGGCGCCTGGGCTTCGAGGCGCCACCGGCGCCGACCCTCGAGACCCTGAGTCTGCTGCAGTTGCGCCATACCGGCGCCTTTCCCTTCGAGAACCTGTCGACGATCGCCGGGCGTCCCGTGCCGATCGATCTGGCGTCCGTGGAGCGCAAGGTCCTGCATGAAGGGCGCGGCGGCTACTGCTACGAACTCAACAACCTGTTCCTGGCCTTGCTGCTGGAGCTGGGCTTCGACGCCCGCGGCATCAGCGGCCGGGTGGTGATGAACCAGCCCGAGGGCAGCTGGACGGCGCGGACCCACCGCCTGAGCCTCGTGACCCTCGACGGCGTGCGCTACATCACGGACGTCGGCTTTGGCGGCATGGTGCCCACCGCACCGCTGGCGCTCGACACCGAAACGCAGCAGCGCACGCCGCACGAACCCTACCGCATCGAGGTGCAGTCCGACGGCTACATGCTTCAGGCCAATGTCGCCGGCGAGTGGCGGCCGATGTACCTGTTCGATCTGCAGCGCCAGGAAGACATCGATTACACCCTCGGCAACTGGTACGTCTCGACCCATCCCGAGTCGCCCTTCGCCCAGCGGCTGATGGTTGCGCGCACCGGGGACGGCTGGCGGCGCACGTTGAACAACGGCAGCTTCGCCATCCACCGCATCGGTGCCGAAAGCGAGCGGCGCGAGGTGACGGACGTCGATGAGCTGCTCGGGCTGCTGGAGCGCGAGTTCGGCCTGCGGGTGCCCGTCCACGAGCAGTTGCGCCCGGCGCTCGAAAGGCTGATCCGGCCGTCGTGAGCCCTAGGGCTTGGCGTCCGGCTCCAGCAGCCGGCGGATCTCGCCGGCGGCCGCCGCCAGTTTCTTCTCCAGGGCCTTGAGGTCGGCGGCGCTGATGCCTGGCTTCAGGCGCCCGCCGTCACCGGTCTGGGCGGACGTGCCGCTGCCGTCGAGCAACGAGTGGCGCAGGGTGTTGTTGATCACCGTCTGGTAGCCGTAGCCCTCGCGTTCGGCCACCGTGCGGGCGGCGTCGATGACGGCGTCGTCGAGCATGATGGTGATGCGCGTCTTGCCTTTGGAGGCGGCGACGGATCCCCGTTTGGCGTCGCTGAAGTCGTATTCGTCTTTCATGGTTCAAGTCTCCCAAAAATACTGGCGCCGCTCGCTCGGCGTAGCGGTGCGCGCAGAAATGATTCGAACGACATTCGGTTCCCGGTAGCTGTAAGCGACCACCAGCAGCCGACCCTTGCCGTCGAGGCCGAGGGTGATCCAGCGCGGTTCGTCATGGTCGTTGTCCTCCAGCGTCAGTGCACGTTCGTCGTGAAACACCGGTTCCGTCTCGGCAAGGCTGATGCCCTTGTGCTTGAGTTTGTTGGCGGCGTTCTTGGCTTTGTCGTATTGAATCTCGAATGAATTCATTATGCATACTTTATATGTATATAAAAGTGCGCGGCGCTACCGCCGGTCGCCATGAACACTTCAGCCTAGAGGGATAACGGGAGGGGCCCGGTACGGATGTATTGCCGGATTTGTGGGGGATGAAAGCGCCGGGCCAGAGGGTCGGGTGGCTGTTGAACCATTTTGTGACTAACAAGTTGTATACAAGTCTATGGACATTTGTCCTGACTCTTGAATACAGTGTGCGCACAACAAAAACCAGGGAATCCCCCCACCATGAAAACGCCCCATGTCTCACACCCACGGCCCGAGGACGAAAATCTCGGGGTCGGCGCGAATATGGCTTACGGCCTGCAACATGTTTTGACCATGTATGGCGGTATCGTCGCGGTGCCTCTGATCATCGGCCAGGCGGCCGGGCTCTCGCCGGCGGACATCGGTTTGTTGATTGCCGCGTCGTTGTTTGCGGGGGGATTGGCCACGTTGCTGCAAACCCTGGGGCTGCCGTTCTTCGGCTGCCAGTTGCCGTTGGTGCAGGGCGTGTCGTTTTCCGGCGTCGCGACCATGGTGGCGATCGTCAGCAGTGGCGGGGAGGGCGGCTTTCAGTCCGTGCTCGGCGCGGTGATCGCGGCGTCGCTGATCGGCTTGCTGATCACCCCGGTGTTTTCACGCATCACCAAGTTCTTTCCGCCGCTGGTCACCGGCATCGTCATCACCACCATCGGTTTGACGCTGATGCCGGTGGCGGCGCGCTGGGCCATGGGCGGCAACAGCCATGCCGAGAACTTCGGCAGCATGGAGAACATCGGCCTGGCGGCGGTGACGCTGGTGCTGGTGCTGCTGTTGAGCAAGATCGGCAGCGCGACCATTTCGCGCCTGTCGATCCTGCTGGCGATGGTGATCGGCACGGTGCTGGCGGTGTTCCTCGGCATGGCGGACTTTTCCGGCGTCAGCCAAGGGCCGATGTTCGGCTTCCCGACGCCGTTCCATTTCGGCATGCCGACGTTCCATTTCGCCGCGATCCTGTCGATGTGCATCGTGGTCATGGTGACGCTGGTGGAGACCTCGGCGGACATCCTGGCGGTCGGTGAGATCATCGACACCAAGGTCGACTCCAAGCGCCTGGGCAACGGCCTGCGGGCGGACATGCTGTCGAGCGTGCTGGCGCCGATCTTCGGCTCCTTCACCCAGAGCGCGTTTGCCCAGAACGTCGGGCTGGTGGCGGTCACCGGCATCAAGAGCCGCTACGTGGTGGCCACCGGCGGCCTGTTCCTGGTGATCCTGGGCCTGCTGCCGTTCATGGGCCGGGTGATCGCGGCGGTGCCGACCTCGGTGCTGGGCGGCGCCGGCATCGTGCTGTTCGGCACCGTGGCGGCCAGCGGCATCCGCACCTTGTCCAAGGTCGATTACCGCAACAACGTCAACCTGATCATCGTCGCCACTTCCATCGGCTTCGGCATGATCCCGATCGCCGCGCCGAACTTCTACGATCACTTCCCGAGCTGGTTCGCGACCATTTTCCATTCCGGCATCAGTTCCTCGGCGATCATGGCGATCGTGCTGAACCTGACCTTCAACCATTTCACGGTCGGCAACTCGGATCAGCAGTCGGTGTTCGCGGCAGCGGCCGAGCGGGTGCTGCGCTATCAGGACCTGGCGGCGCTGCGTGAAGGGGACTACTTCAGCGACGGCAAGCTGCATGACTGCGACGGCAACGAAGTGCCGGTGGTCGAAGCGGATCATGACCATGGGCACGGTGCCCCGAAGGCGCACAGCAAGAGCGGCGAGCACGTCTGACGGCCGCCTGAAATGAACAACGCCGCGCTGTCGACAGGACAGCGCGGCGTTTTGCTTTGTGGGGATTTTCCGTCGGCCACAAAAAAGCCCCTGAACCTTTCGATTCAGGGGCTTTGCTATTTGGCTCCACAACCTGGACTCGAACCAGGGACCCAGTGATTAACAGTCACTTGCTCTACCAACTGAGCTATTGCGGAATT
The DNA here is from genome assembly GCF_044749305.1 of Pseudomonas sp. NPDC089534. Classification (NCBI taxonomy): domain Bacteria; kingdom Pseudomonadati; phylum Pseudomonadota; class Gammaproteobacteria; order Pseudomonadales; family Pseudomonadaceae; genus Pseudomonas; species Pseudomonas sp. NPDC089534. The sequence continues at coordinate 66,151 of NZ_JBIVHR010000023.1, forward strand.
GGTGCGTATCTTACTGATTTAATTAGACTAGTCAAGCATCCGCATGAAACTTTTTGGCCAGGGCGCATCAGCCGCCGAAGGTCAGGGTGCCCATCAGCAGTTTGGCGTACAGCGCCGTGGCCCCCAACTGCACCAGCCACAGGGCCAGGCCGCCGAGAAACACCCCGGCCGCCACTTGCAGCACCAGGCTGCGCTCGCGTTTGCCGGACGTACGAGGAGGATAGTAGTCGAGCTCGTCGCGGTCGGCGCGCAGGTCGTCGTTTTTCATGTCGGTTCTCGCTGGGGATTCAAGAAATGTGCAGGGCTCCGAGGGAGCGGGCGATATGTGCAGTCTAGAGGGTGTGGGAGATTATTCCGCGCCAACAAAAAACGGGAAGCCCGAAGGCTTCCCGTTCTTGCGCGCAAGGCCGGATCAGATGACCTGGACGATGGCGTCCGTCACGACCTTGATGTTGCTCTGGTTCAGCGCGGCCACGCAGATGCGGCCGGTGTCCAGGGCGTAGATGCCGAACTCGTTGCGCAGGCGGTGAACCTGTTCAACGCTCAGGCCCGAGTAGGAGAACATGCCGCGCTGACGGCCGACGAAGCTGAAGTCGTGCTGCGGCGCCTTCTGCGCCAGCAGGTCGACCATCTGGTCGCGCATGCCGCGGATGCGCAGGCGCATTTCCGCCAGTTCGGCTTCCCATTGGGCGCGCAGTTCCGGGCTGTTCAGCACGGCGGCCACGATGCTTGCGCCGTGGGTCGGCGGGTTGGAGTAGTTGGTGCGGATCACGCGCTTGACCTGCGACAGCACGCGCGCGCTTTCTTCCTTGGACTCGCTGACGATCGACAGGGCGCCGACGCGCTCGCCGTACAGCGAGAACGACTTGGAGAACGAGCTCGACACGAAGAAGGTCAGGCCGGACTCGGCGAACAGGCGCACGGCGGCGGCGTCTTCGGCGATGCCGTCACCGAAGCCCTGGTAGGCCATGTCGAGGAACGGGATGTGGCCTTTGGCGCGGACGGCTTCCAGGACGTTTTTCCAGTCTTGCGGGTTCAGGTCGACGCCGGTCGGGTTGTGGCAGCAGGCGTGCAGCACGATGATCGAGCCGTTCGGCAGGGCGTTGAGGTCTTCGAGCATGCCGGCACGGTTCACGTCGTGGGTGGCGGCGTCGTAGTAACGGTAGTTCTGCACCGGGAAACCGGCGGTCTCGAACAGCGCGCGGTGGTTTTCCCAGCTCGGGTCGCTGATCGCCACGACGGCGTTCGGCAGCAGTTGCTTGAGGAAGTCGGCGCCGATCTTCAGGGCGCCGGTGCCGCCGACGGCCTGAGTGGTGACCACACGGCCGGCCGCCAGCAGCGGCGAGTCGTTGCCGAACAGCAGCTTCTGCACGGCCTGGTCGTAGGCGGCGATGCCGTCGATCGGCAGGTAGCCACGGGAGGCGTGCTGAGCGGCGCGAACGGTTTCGGCTTCGATGACGGCGCGCAGGAGTGGAATTCGCCCCTCTTCGTTGCAGTAGACACCCACACCCAGGTTGACCTTGTCGGTGCGGGTATCGGCGTTGAATGCTTCGTTGAGGCCCAGGATTGGATCGCGGGGTGCCATTTCGACAGCGGAGAACAGGCTCATTATTACGGCGGCTCTGAATGGAGAGTGGAGGGACGTGTCGCGCTCCAGCCGAATGCACTAGAGCGGTGCACAAACGGGGAGCTAGTATAGAGGCCATCGGCGATCGAAGGCGACAGGCGAAACGGCATTTAGCTTAAGTTTTTCCGATTATTTCGCGACCGTCAGTCGAACGGTCGTGGCCGGGTCTGCGCGGGATGTAGGACGTTTACCTTGAAACCCAAAGAATTAGGCTCCACATTGAGCACATTCTTCGTTTTTCCTTGATCGACATCGATCATTGACGGTCTTCCCCGTGGGGCTCCGGCTTGCCCGGAACACCGCGCTCCCAGAGGTGTGTATGTCCGAATTCCAGCTTGTCACCCGTTTCGCCCCGGCCGGCGATCAGCCGGAGGCCATCCGCCAGATGGTCGAAGGCATCGAAGCCGGGTTGGCGCACCAGACGCTGCTCGGCGTGACCGGTTCGGGCAAGACGTTCAGCATCGCCAACGTGATCGCCCAGGTGCAGCGCCCGACGCTCGTGCTGGCGCCGAACAAGACCCTGGCCGCGCAGCTGTACGGCGAGTTCAAGTCGTTCTTCCCGAACAACGCCGTGGAGTATTTCGTTTCCTACTACGACTACTACCAGCCCGAAGCCTATGTGCCGTCGTCCGACACCTTCATCGAGAAGGACGCCTCGATCAACGACCACATCGAGCAGATGCGCCTGTCCGCCACCAAGGCGCTGCTGGAGCGCAAGGACGCGATCATCGTCACCACGGTGTCGTGCATCTACGGCCTCGGCAGCCCGGAAACCTACCTGAAGATGGTGCTGCACGTGGACCGCGGCGACAAACTCGACCAGCGCGCGCTGGTGCGGCGCCTGGCGGACCTGCAGTACACCCGCAACGACATGGACTTCGCCCGTGCGACCTTCCGGGTTCGCGGCGACGTGATCGACATCTATCCGGCGGAGTCGGACCTCGAGGCGATCCGCATCGAGCTGTTCGACGACGAGGTGGAGAGCATCAGCGCGTTCGATCCGCTGACCGGCGAAGTCATCCGCAAGCTGCCGCGCTTCACGTTCTACCCGAAGAGCCACTATGTGACGCCGCGCGAGACCCTGCTCGATGCCGTCGAGGGCATCAAGGTCGAGCTGCAGGAACGTCTGGAATACCTGCGCGGCAGCAACAAGCTGGTCGAGGCCCAGCGCCTGGAGCAGCGCACCCGGTTCGACCTGGAAATGATCCTGGAGCTGGGCTACTGCAACGGCATCGAAAACTACTCGCGCTACCTGTCCGGCCGGCCCGCCGGAGCGCCGCCGCCGACCCTCTACGATTACCTGCCGGCCGACGCCTTGCTGGTGATCGACGAATCCCACGTCAGCGTGCCGCAGGTCGGGGCGATGTATAAGGGCGACCGCTCACGCAAGGAAACCCTGGTGGAGTACGGCTTCCGTCTGCCGTCGGCGCTGGACAACCGGCCGATGCGCTTCGACGAGTGGGAAGGGGTGAGCCCGCAGACGATCTTCGTTTCGGCGACGCCCGGCAACTACGAGGCCGAGCACGCCGGACGGGTGATCGAGCAGGTGGTGCGGCCCACCGGCCTGGTGGATCCGCAGGTCGAGGTGCGGCCGGCGCTGACCCAGGTCGACGACCTGCTCTCGGAAATCACCAAGCGGGTGGCGCTGGAAGAGCGTGTGCTGGTCACCACCCTGACCAAGCGCATGGCCGAAGACCTCACCGATTACCTGGCCGACCACGGCATCCGCGTGCGCTACCTGCACTCGGACATCGACACCGTAGAGCGGGTCGAGATCATCCGCGACCTGCGCCTGGGCACGTTCGATGTGCTGGTGGGGATCAACCTGCTGCGCGAAGGCCTGGACATGCCGGAAGTGTCGCTGGTGGCGATTCTCGATGCGGACAAGGAAGGCTTCCTGCGTTCCGAGCGCTCGCTGATCCAGACCATCGGCCGCGCGGCGCGCAACCTCAACGGCCGGGCGATCCTGTACGCCGACCAGATCACCGGTTCGATGGAGCGCGCCATCGGCGAGACCGAACGCCGTCGCGACAAGCAGATCGCGTTCAACGCGGCCAACGGCATCGTGCCCAAAGGGGTGGTCAAGGACATCACCGATATCATGGAGGGCGCCAACGTGCCCGGCTCGCGCAGCAAGAAGCGCAAGGGCATGGCCAAGGCCGCCGAGGAAAACGCCAAGTACGAGGCCGAACTGCGCTCGCCGAGCGAGATCACCAAGCGCATCCGGACGCTGGAAGAGAAGATGTACCAGTTGGCCCGGGACCTGGAGTTCGAAGCGGCGGCGCAGATGCGCGACGAAATCGCCAAGTTGCGCGAGCGCTTGCTGAACGTCTGAACCCACAGTGGCACGGCATGTGCCGACCTATTGTGGGGGCTGGCTGCCGGCGATGAGGTCGGCACAGCTGCTGTTGCCTGACCTACCGCCATCGCTGGCAAGCCAGCTCCCACAGGTTCCGAGTCGTTCTCAGATGCAGTCACCGTGTGGGAGCTTGCCTGCAAGCGATGGGGCCAGCGCAGCCGATATCCGGGGTGGCTGATCCACCGTCATCGCCAGCAGGCTGGCTCCCACAGGAATCACCGGTGTCCGCAGAATCCCTGCACACCACAGAACTTGTGGGAGATTCTATGTTGCAAGGGAACCCTGCAGCCTCAAGTTCGGTTGGTATT